>JAYUQE010000267.1:0-3967 GCA_043756905.1 Burkholderiales bacterium
TCCGCCATGCGTCGTTGCATCCCCTTGCCGCACAAAAAGTGCGGCTGCGGGTCTGCGCCTAGCCTGGCGAAAAAATCCATCGATTTCATTTCGTAATGCCTTTAGTGAAACGGACTACTAGAAAATCACCACCGAGCGAATCGACTCCCCGCGCGCCATCAACTCAAAGCCTTCGTTGATGCGTTCCAGCGGCAGCCGGTGGGTGATCAGCTCGTCGATGTTGAGCTTGCCGTCCATGACCCAGTCAACGATCTTCGGCACATCGGTGCGGCCGCGGGCGCCACCAAAGGCCGTGCCCTCCCACTTGCGGCCGGTGACGAGCTGGAACGGCCTTGTGGCGATCTCGGCGCCGGCCGGGGCCACGCCGATGATGATGCTGCGGCCCCAGCCCTTGTGCGTGCATTCGAGCGCCTGGCGCATCACCTGCGTGTTGCCGATGCATTCAAAGCTGTAGTCGGCGCCACCGTCGGTGAGTTGCACGATGGCATCCACCACATTGGGCACTTGCGTCGGATTGATGAAATGCGTCATGCCGAAGCGCCGCGCCATGGCTTCGCGCGCCGGGTTGATGTCCACGCCGATGATCTGCCCGGCGCCCACCATCCGGGCACCCTGGACCACATTCAAGCCGATGCCGCCCAGGCCAAACACCACCACGGTGGCGCCGGCCTCGACCTTGGCGCTGAACAGCACAGCGCCCACGCCGGTGGTGACGCCACAGCCGATGTAGCAAACCTTGTCGAACGGCGCGTCGGGCCTGATCTTGGCCAGCGCAATGCCGGGCACCACGATGTGGTTGGCAAAGGTGCTGGTGCCCATGTAGTGCAGGATCGGCTTGCCGCCGATCGAAAAGCGCGACGTGCCATCAGGCATCAAGCCCTTGCCCTGCGTGGCGCGGATGGCCTGGCACAGGTTGGTCTTGCGCGAGAGGCAAAACTTGCAGTTGCGGCACTCGGGCGTGTACAGCGGAATGACGTGGTCACCGGGCTTCAACCACGGCACGCCGGCGCCGACTTCAAGCACCACGCCTGCGCCTTCATGGCCCAGGATGGCCGGGAACAGGCCCTCGGGGTCGGCGCCCGAGAGCGTGAACTGGTCGGTGTGGCAAATGCCCGTGGCCTTGACCTCGACCAACACCTCGCCCTCGCGCGGGCCTTGCAAGTCCACCTCTTCAATGGTCAAGGGGGCGCCGGCTTTCCAGGCCACTGCGGCTCGGGTTTTCATGTTGTCAATCCTCGTCAGGGCATCAATGAACGAGGCATCCTAGTCCAGGAAATGTGGGCTGGGTCTGCCTGTGGCGCAACGCCAAACCAGCGGGCTGCGCTGATGGGCTCAAACCGCGCTGAGCAGCGCTGCCGCGTCGTACAGCCCGGCGGCGCGCGCCGTCACCGGCCCGGGCACGCCGGCACCGATCACCCGGCCATCGAAGTGGCTCACCGGTGTCACGCCGCCCAGCGTGCCGGTGACGAAAGCCTCGCTGGCCGAGTACACCTGTGCCAGCGTGAAATCACATTCGCGCGCCGTGCCGCCGGCCGCGCGCCAGGCAACCAGCACGGTGCGCTGCGTGATGCCCTTGAACGAGTAGGCGCCGCTCGACGTCCACAGTTCGCCGCCGCGCACGATGAAGAAGTAGTAGCCGGCCATGGCCTTGTCGACCCAGGCCACAAAGGCCTTGTCGCCTTCCTTGCGCACGGCGGCACTGGAGGGTTGCGACTGTGCCGGCGCTCGGGGTGAGCCGCGGGCGGCCACTTGTCAGGCCCAATATCGACTCAACGAACCGACCCACAGGAGAACCGCATGAGCATCGTCCGAACCTTTGCCACCACGCTGGCCGCACTCGCCTTGGTGGGCTGTGCAACAACCGGCCCCGGCACGGCCAGCAACGCGAAGGAGATGAAACTCGCCTTCGACTTCACCGATGCCAACCCCGTGGTGCTGCTGAACAAGCTGAACAACGTTGACGTGACGCGCAAGCAACTGATCGACAGCGGCATCACGCCCAAGATCGTCATGACCTTTCGCGGCAACGCCTCGTTCTTCACGCAAACCAACCTTGGCGCGGTGAAGGAAACGGAGCGCGCCGATGCGCTGCAAGTCGCCGCCAAGCTGCGCGAATTGAAGAACGCGCCGGGCGTGGTGGGGTTGGAGCAGTGCAACCTGCCGCTCGCCGATCGCAAGCTCAACCCCGCGGCCCTGATGCAGGAAGTCAAGCTCGTGCCCAATGGCTGGATCGCCCTGGGCGCCTACCAGCAGCAGGGCTACGCCTACATCGCGCCTTGACCGGCGCGTTTGCAGGCCGCCTCCCGGCATCAAGCCAGCAAATCCGCCAGCGTGCGTGCCACCACCTTGGTGGCGCGGCGCAGGTCTTCGAGTTCGATGTGTTCATCGGCGCGCTTGGCATGGCTTTGCAGCACGGTGCGTGGGCCGCAGCCGTACAAGACCGCAGGAATGCCTTGTTCGCAGAACAGCCGCGCATCGGTGTACAGCGGCGTGCCGGATGCTTCAATGGCCTCGCCGAACACCGCACTGGCGTGCGCGCACAAGGCCTGCACCAGCGGCTGGTTGCCGGGCAGCGGCTGCAACGCATGGGCCAGCAGGAGCCGCCTGACTTCAATCGTTATGCCCGGTGACTGTGCCGCCGCCTCATTGATCACCTGGCGCAAGCGGGCTTCGACCTCGGCCGGGTGCTCTTCGGGAATCATGCGCCGGTCGAGCTTGAGCACAACCTTGCCGGGCACCACGTTGGTGTGGGTGCCGCCCTGGATCACGCCCACGTTCAGGTAAGGGTGGGTGATGCCTTTGACCGCACTGCTGACCTGCCGGTAAAGCGTGTTCTGGTGGTACAGCGCGTTGAGGATGTGCGTGGCGGCTTGCAGCGCGTCCACCGCGGTGTGGGGCACGGCCGCATGGCCCATCTTGCCGTGCACCGTCACCGCCAGTTGCAGGCAGCCGTTGTGGCCGGTCACCACCTGGTAGCTGAAGCCGGCGGCGATGACCAGATCGGGCTTGACCAGCCCCCTTTTCAGCAGCCAGCCCGGGCCGAGTTCGCCGCCGAATTCTTCGTCGTAAGTGAAGTACAGCTCGACGCTGCCGTGGCGTGCGCCGGGCAGCGCTTCAATGGCGCGCGTGGCGAAGGTGTAGGTGGCGAAATCGCACTTGCTCACGGCGGCCGCGCGGCCATACAGCTTGCCGTCGAACACCTCGCCGCCATAGGGGTCGTGACTCCAGCCGTCGCCCGGCGGCACGGCATCGCCGTGCGCGTTCAGGCCGATCGTGCGCCCGCTGCCATAGTGGCGGCGCACCACCAGGTTGGTGATGCTCTCCAGCCCGGCGGCGCGCGCGTCTTGTGCGGGCACCAAATGCTGCTCGGCCGCGAAGCCGAATGCTGCCAGCAGCGCTGCGGTGCGCTGCGCATGCGGCGCGTTGTGGCCCGGCGGCGTGTCGGTCGGCACCTGAACCAGTTGCTGCAGGAAGCGCACTTCTTCATCGAAGTGGGCATCGACCCAGGCGTCCAGCGCGTTGTTTCGGGCAGGGGTCATGACGGTTCGCCGGCAAGTTGCTGCAGCAGGTTGATGAAGGCCTGGACGGCGAGTTCGGTGTCGTCGTTGGTCACCGACTCCAGCGGGTTGTGGCTGATGCCCGCGTTCAACCCGCGCATGAACAGCATCGCCTGCGGCATCGCCTCATGCAGCTTCATCGCGTCATGGCCGGCGCCGCTGGGCATGCGGTGCAGCGGCAAGCCCAGGGCCTGCACGGCGCGCTCCCAGCGCTGCTGCCAGGCCGGGGCCGAGGGTGCCGCGGGCACCGACATGGTTTGTTCGAGCTCGAAGTGCACGCCACGCCGGGTGCAGATGCGCTGCAGTTCGGCCCGCACGTCTTGCGCGCAGGCATCGCGCACTTCATTGGTGGTGGCGCGGATGTCGAGGCTGAATTTGCAGCGGCCGGGCACGACATTGATCGACCCATT
>JAYUQE010000268.1:0-3967 GCA_043756905.1 Burkholderiales bacterium
ATGACTGACCGCGTAAATGAGTGGATCCCCATCTGCCAGCTGCAGGACATCCCCGTGCTCGGCGCACGCCGCGTCGCGCGCAGCCAGGGCCCCGCCGTGGCGCTGTTCCGCGCCGCCGACGACCACGTCTTCGCGCTGCTGGACCGCTGCCCGCACAAGGGCGGCCCACTCAGCCAGGGCATCGTCTTCGGCCACCACGTGGCCTGCCCGCTGCACAACTGGAGCATCGACCTGGCCAATGGCTGCGCGCGGGCACCGGATGAAGGCTGCACCACGCCTTTTGCCGTGCAGGTGAAGGGCGGCCAGGTCTCACTGGACGCGCAGCAGCTGCGCACGCTGGCCATCGACGCGGTAACTGACGCAGTGATGGACGAGGCGAAGGCCGCCGCGTGAAAGAAACCAAGTCCACGTGCCCGTATTGCGGCGTGGGCTGCGGGGTCATCATCGAGAGCCAAGGCGCGCAGATCACCGGCGTGCGCGGCGACCCCGAGCACCCCGCCAACTTCGGCCGCCTGTGCAGCAAGGGGCAGAACCTGGCGCTCACGGCCGGCGCCGAAGTCACGCGCCAGCAGCGCTTGTTGCAGCCGCTGCGCCGGCTTGAACGCGGCGGCCCGGCCCGGCCCGTTTCTTGGGACGACGCCATGGGCGACGCCGCCCAGCGGTTCGCCGACACCGTGCTCGCCCACGGCCCTGAGTCAGTGGGTTTTTATCTCTCGGGCCAGTTGCTCACCGAGGACTATTACGTCTTCAACAAGCTCGTCAAGGGCCTGATCGGCAGCAACCAGGTCGACACCAATTCACGCCTGTGCATGAGCAGCGCCGTGGCCGGCTACAAGGCCACGCTGGGCGCCGATGCGCCGCCAGCCTGCTATGACGATTTGAACCACGCCGGCACCGTGTTCATCAGCGGCGCCAACACCGCCTGGGCGCACCCGGTGCTGTTTCGCCGCCTGGAAGATGCGCGTGCAACGAATCCGCAGATGAAGCTGATCGTGGCCGACCCGCGGCGCACCGAAACCGCCGCCGCGGCTGATCTCCACCTGCAACTGCTGCCCGGCACCGACATTGCCCTGTGCCACGGCCTGCTGCATGTGATGCTGTGGGAAGGCCTGACTGACGCCGCCTTCATCGCCGCCCACACCACCGGCTTCGAAGCGCTGCGCGAGCGCGTGCGCGAGTTCACGCCCGCTCAAACCGAAAGCTTGACCGGCGTGCCGCAGGCCGCGTTGGTGCAGGCCGCGCGCTGGTTTGCCGGTTTGGATGGTGAAGCAAGTGCCTTGCGTCGGCCCGCACTGAGCCTGTACTGCCAGGGGCTGAACCAGAGCGTGCACGGCACCGACAACAACGTTTCACTCATCAACCTGCACCTGGCCACCGGCCAGATCGGCAAGCCCGGCGCCGGGCCGTTCTCGCTCACCGGCCAACCCAATGCCATGGGCGGGCGCGAGGTGGGCGGCCTGGCCAATTTGCTCAGCGCCCACCGCGACCTGGCCAACCCCACGCACCGCGCCGAGGTGGCCGCGCTGTGGGGCGTGGCCGATGTGCCGGCCAAGCCGGGCAAGGCGGCGGTGCAGATGTTCGAAGCGGTGGCCGATGGCGAGATCAAGGCGCTGTGGATCGCCTGCACCAACCCCGCGCAATCCATGCCCAACCAGGCCACGGTGCGCGCGGCCCTGCAGCGCGCCGAATTCGTCGTGCTGCAAGAAGCCTTTGCCCACACGGCCACGGCGGCGTATGCCGACTTGCTGCTGCCGGCCACCACCTGGGGCGAGAAGGAAGGCACGGTGACCAACAGCGAGCGGCGCATCAGCCGCGTGCGCGCTGCCGTGGCCGCACCGGGCGCAGCGCGGCACGACTGGGCGATTGGCCTGGACCTCGGCCGGCGCCTCGAGCAACGCTTGCCGCGGCGCCGGCTCGATGGCGGCAGCTTGTTCGACTTCACCGGCACTGAGAGCATCTGGAACGAACACCGCGACAGCACCCGCGGGCGCGACCTCGACATCACCGGCCTCACCTACGCCAAGCTTGAAACGCCGCAGCAATGGCCCTGCCCCGAAGGCCAAACCGCTGGCTTGAGCCGACTCTACGCCGACCACCACTTCGCCACGCCCGACGGCCGCGCCCGCTTCGGTGCGCCAGCGCACGCCGGCGTGGCCGAGCCGCGCGACGCGCGCTTCCCGTTCGCGCTCACCACCGGCCGGCTGCGCGAGCAGTGGCACGGCATGAGCCGCACCGGCACACTGGCCAAGGCCTTTGGCCAGGCCAGCGAGCCATGCGTGCAGATGACGGCGCAAGACATGCGCCGCCGCGGCCTGCGGGGTGGCCAATTGGTCAAGGTTCGTTCACGCCAGGGCGAGCTGCACCTGCCGGTGCAGGCCAGCGCTGAACTCGTTGCCGGCCAGGCCTTCGTCGCCATGCACTGGGGCAGTGAGTTTGCGGGCGGCCTGGGTGTGAATGGCTTGATGACTTCCAGCCACTGCCCGCTTTCGCAACAGCCCGAACTGAAGCATGCCGCGGTTCGCATCGAGCCCGCGCCGATGGCCTTCAGCCTGGTGGCGGCGGCCTGGCTGCCACTGGGCCAGGCGCTGGCGGCGCGCGGCGCCGTGCAGGCCGCGCTGGGCCACTTGCCGTATGCCACTTGCGTGCTCTTCGGCCGCGAGCCGGCGGCCGAGATCGGCGTGTTGGTGCGCGCCGCCGCACCGCAGGCCTTGGCAAACGATCTTCTGCACATGCTGACCCAGGCCTTGCAGCTCGATGGCCCACAGGCCCTGCACTACACCGACCCGCGCCACCATCAACAGCGCTGCATGCGCTTGGGCGGCGGCGTGGGTGGTGCCCAGTTGCTGCGCGGCTTCATGCTGGCCGGCGACACCCGGGCCCAGGCCTGGCTGCTGCCCCTGCTGCAAGAACAACATGCCCTGCCCATGCCCGGGCGCATGCTGCTGCTGCCCAGCGCCACGGCGCCGGTGCAGCTACCGGCGCGCAGCGAGCAGGTGTGCAATTGCCTGGATGTGAGCACGGCGCAAATCCAGGCCGTGCTGGCCCATGCGCCGGGCGACGCCGCCAAGCGCCTGGCCAGCGTGCAGGCCGAACTGAAGTGCGGCACGCAATGCGGCTCGTGCCTGCCACGGTTGCGCGACCTGGCCCGGGCCGTGCCGGCCAGCGTGTGACGGGGCGCCGCGGCGGCTCTGGCCGAATTGCGCCACTGCTGCGCAAGGCGCTGCCGCAACTCCGTCGGATCGAAGTGGCCGAAGAGCCGGCTCTGCTCGCGCGCCGCGCATGAGGCAGGTCGAATCCTGGTGTGACATCCAGGTGCCGACCTTGACCAGCCGTTCGACCTGAGTGGGAAGGCTGTGGGTTCGCCAAACTCCATCACCCAGCATCGACGTCACCGGGCGTTCGTTGCTGCCTTGCGGCTGACGGGCAGCGGCACCATGACCGGTGTGCCCGGCGTTGTGCAACCGGCGTCGCAGCAGCGGCCGGGTTGACGGTTTTTCGTGATCGCCCTGTCTTCTTGGTGCAGCACCCCGCGCTCAAGAAGACGTTCGACCAACTCGACCTTGGAACCCAGCGGGTAGTTGCGCCAGATCTCCTGCTTCATGGCCGCCGGTGAACCGCCGCCATGCAGGCTGATGACCGAGTACCAGCCGCCTTGGTAGGAGGCGGTCAGATCCTCGATGAAGCGGGCCGTCTCGATGCGCTTGTCGTAGGGGACGTTCGGGTTCGCGCGCAGCACTTCCGACAATGTTGCCGCGGTTGCCGGGTTGTGGTCCTCGTCCGGTCCGGGCAGGGCCACGATGAGGCCGCCGGAAACCTCGTGGGCGAGACGATGCATGTCGTAGATCTGGGTGGCGAGAAGCAGCTTGCCAATGTTGCTGAACACCGGATCTGGCATGAAGGAGCCGCTGTAAGGATCTTGCGTCGCATAGACGCTGGCCGCGACGCCGCAGGCGAAGAAGCCCTCGGT
>JAYUQE010000269.1:0-11241 GCA_043756905.1 Burkholderiales bacterium
ATGGAAATGCCGTTGCCCAGGCCGCGCTCGGTGATCTGCTCGCCCAGCCACATCAGGAACATGGTGCCGGCCACCAGGCTGACCACGGCCGTCATGCGAAAACCGAAGCCGGGGTTGATGACCAGGCCCTGCGAACCTTCGAGCGCCAGCGCGATGCCCAGCGACTGGAACAGTGCCAGCAGCAAGGTGCCATAGCGCGTGTATTGCGTGATCTTGCGCCGGCCTGATTCGCCTTCCTTCTTGATGGCTTCGAGCGACGGCACGACGTAGGTCATCAACTGCATGATGATCGACGCCGAGATGTACGGCATGATGCCCAGCGCGAACACGGTGAAGCGCGACAACGCCCCGCCCGAGAACATGTTGAACAAGCTCAGGATGCCGCCTTGCTGGCCCTTGAAGAGTTGCTCCAGCTGGCCCGGGTCGATGCCGGGCACGGGAATGTGCGCACCCAGGCGATAGACCATCAACGCCAGCAACAGAAAGACAAGCCGGCGACGCAGGTCGCCGAACTTGCCGCTCTTGGCCAGGGTGTTGGCTGTGCTGGTTGCCACTAACGTCCTCTTACGTGCTTGCTACGTGCATGCTCGGGTGCGCGCAGGCCTTAGGCCACGCTGCCGCCGGCGGCTTCGATGGCCGCCTTGGCACCGGCCGTGGCGCCTACGCCCTTGAGGCTGACCTTGCGCTGCAGCTCGCCGCGCTTGATGACCTTGACGACCTTGATCATTTGCCCCACCAAACCGGCTTGCTTCAGCGTCAGCATGTCCACTTCGTCAGCCCCGAGTTTTTGCAGGTCAGCCAAAGTGATCTCGTCGTTGTAGGCCTTGGTACGCGACTTGAAGCCGCGCTTGGGCAGGCGGCGTTGCAGCGGCATCTGGCCGCCTTCAAAGCCGACCTTGTGGAAACCACCGGCTCGCGATGACTGGCCCTTGTGGCCGCGACCGGCTGTCTTGCCCAGGCCCGAGCCGATGCCGCGGCCAACGCGACGGCGAGCCTTCTTGGCGCCACCGGCCGGATGAATGGTGTTCAGATCCATATGTACCCCTTGCCCACGTGTGTGCTTACAGCACCTTCACGAGGTAGGCAATTTTGTTGATCATGCCGCGCACGGCGGGCGTGTCTTGCAGCTCGCGTTCGCTGTTCACCTTGCGCAGGCCCAGGCCACGCACCGTGTCGCGGTGCGACTGCAGGGTGCCAATGGGGCTCTTGACCAGCTTGACCTTGAGTGTCTTGATGTCGGGCATTTTTTTCTCCGCGATGCCGGCCTTCAGGCCAGGATCTCTTCAACGGACTTGCCGCGCTTGGCCGCAATCTCGGCCGGCGTGGTGCTGCCGTTCAGGGCGTGCAGCGTGGCGCGCACCATGTTGTAGGGGTTCGTTGAGCCCAGGCTCTTGGCCACGATGTCGGTCACGCCCATCACTTCGAACACCGCGCGCATGGGGCCGCCGGCGATGATGCCGGTGCCCTTGGGGGCCGGCGCCATCAACACCTTGGCCGCGCCGTGCTGGCCACGCATGTTGTGGTGGATGGTGCCTTCGCGCAGCGACACCTTCTTCAGGTTGCGACGTGCGTCTTCCATGGCCTTTTGCACGGCCACCGGCACTTCCTTGGCCTTGCCCTTGCCCATGCCAACGCGGCCGTCGCCGTCGCCCACGACGGTGAGCGCCGCGAAGCTCAGCGTGCGCCCGCCCTTGACCACCTTGGTGACCCGATTGACCGCGATCATCTTTTCCTTCAGGCCGTCTTCATTGCCTTCGGTCTGGGCGCGGGGTTGAAACTTCGCCATCTTTGGATTCCTTGAGCGTTGCCGTCAGTACTGAATCAGTACCGCGACTTAGAACTGCAGGCCGGCTTCACGCGCGGCATCGGCCAGCGCCTTGACGCGGCCGTGGTACTTGAAGCCCGAGCGGTCGAAGGCCACCTTTTCCACACCGGCGGCCTTGGCCTTTTCGGCAATGCGTTTGCCAATGAGCCCGGCCGCGGCGACGTTGCCGCCCTTGCCTTCGCCACCGAGCAGCGTGCGCACTTCCTTCTCGGCCGTGGACGCCGACGCCAGGATGCGTGCGCCGTCGTCGGAGACGATGGCAGCGTACACATGCTGGTTGGAGCGGTGCACCATCAAGCGTGCCGCACCCTGCTGCGCAATGCGCGAGCGGGTTTGGCGTGAGCGGCGCAGACGTTGTTCTTTCTTGTTCATCATGGTGCCGCTCCTTACTTCTTCTTGGTCTCTTTGAGAACCACGCGCTCATCTGAGTAACGGATGCCTTTGCCCTTGTAGGGCTCGGGCGGCCGGATGGCGCGCACTTCGGCGGCGATCTGACCCACCATCTGGCGGTCAGCGCCTTTGATAAGGATCTCGGTCTGCGTGGGTGTTTCGCACTTCACGCCCACCGGCATGTCTTTCACCACCGGGTGCGAGAAGCCGATTTGCAGATTCAACTTCTGGCCCTGGGCCTGGGCGCGAAAGCCCACGCCCACCAAGTTGAGCTTGCGCTCGAAACCCTTGGTGACGCCGCTGACCATGTTGGCCACCAGCGCACGCAGGGTGCCGCTCATGGCATCGGCCGCCGCGCTGTCATTGGCCGGGGTGAAGGTCACCTTGCCGGCATCGTTCTTGACTTGCACCAGTTCGTTGGCGGCCCGCACCAACGTGCCATTGGCACCCTTGACGGTGATTTGTTCGGCCGTGATCGCGACGTCCACACCTTGTGGGACGGCGATCGGCATCTTTCCTACGCGTGACATCTCAGCGCTCCTTGCCTTAGGCCACGTAACACAGCACTTCGCCGCCGACGCCGGTCTGGCGCGCCTTGCGATCGGTCATCACGCCCTTGGGCGTGGTGACGATGGCCACGCCCAGGCCGTTCATCACCTGCGGAATGGCGCCACAGCCTTTGTAGACGCGCAGCCCCGGGCGGCTGACGCGCTCGATGCGCTCAATCACCGGGCGGCCGGCGTAGTACTTCAGGGCGATTTCGAGATCGGCTTTACCGCCGTCGCTCTTCACCTTGTAGCCGTCGATGTAGCCTTCATCCTGCAGCACCTTGGCGATGGCCACCTTCACTTTCGAAGCGGGCATCGTCACGGTCGCCTTCTCAACGCTTTGGGCGTTGCGGATGCGGGTCAGCATGTCGGCAATCGGGTCACTCATGCTCATTGCAATAACTCCTTGTGCCGATTACCAGCTGGCCTTGATCATGCCCGGGATGTCACCCTTGAAGGCCAGATCGCGAATCTTGCTGCGCGCCAAACCGAACTTGCGGAACGTGCCACGCGGCCGCCCGGTGAGTTCGCAGCGGTTGCGCAGGCGCGTGGGGTTGGCATTGCGCGGCAGCTTTTGCAGTTCTAGGCGAGCCAGGTACCGCTGCTCGTCTGAGTTCTTGGCGCTGTCGGCCACGCCGCGCAGTTCGGCGTATTTCTTGGCGTACTTGGCCACCAGCTTTTCACGCTTGGCCTGACGCTCGATGAGAGAGACTTTCGCCATGGGGCAACCTCAGTTCTTGAACGGGAAGCGGAACGCGGCGAGCAGTGCCCTGCACTCTTCGTCGGTCTTCGCGCTGGTGGTGATGCTGATGTTCAGGCCACGAATGGCATCAACCTTGTCGTACTCGATCTCGGGGAAGATGATCTGTTCCTTGACGCCGGTGTTGTAGTTGCCGCGGCCATCAAACGCCCGGCTCGACACACCGCGGAAGTCGCGCACGCGCGGCAAGGCGATGGTGACGAAACGGTCGAGGAACTCGAACATGCGCACGCCACGCAGCGTGACCATGCAGCCGATGGGCACGCCGTCACGAATCTTGAAGCCGGCAATGGCCTTCTTGCTCTTGGTGACCACGGGCTTCTGGCCGGCGATCTTGGTCAGGTCGCCCACGGCGTGATCCATGACCTTCTTGTCGGCCACCGCTTCGCTCACACCCATGTTCAGGGTGATCTTGGTGAAGCGCGGCACTTGCATCACCGAGGTGAAGCCGAACTTGGCCATCAAGTCGGGGACGACCTTCTGGTTGTAGAAGGTTTGCAGCCGGGCGGCAGGAGCCGGGCCAGCGGGCTGGGTTCCGATCGGTGCAGTTGCCGGCGCGGCGGCCTTTGCAGCGGCCTTCGCTGCGGCCTTTGTTGCGGCCTTTGTTGGGGTTTCAGCCATGGCGGTTCCTTAAGCCTTGATCTCGGCGCCGCTGGACTTGTAGACGCGCACTTTCTTGCCGTCAGCCAGAAGCTTGATGCCCACACGGTCGGCCTTGGCCGTTGCGGGGTTGAAGATCGCCAGGTTGGACTGGTGGATCGGCATGGTCTTGTCGATCACGCCACCCGTGTTGCCCTTCATGGGGTTGGGCTTGACATGCTTCTTGACCATGTTCACGCCATCGACGACGACCCGGTCGTCATCGACGCGCAAGCTGACGGTGCCGCGCTTGCCCTTGTCACGACCGGTCAACACGATGACCTGGTCGCCTTTACGAATCTTGTTCATGATTCCTGAGTCCTGATTCTTGAGGCGCGCTTTACAGCACTTCGGGCGCCAGCGAAACGATCTTCATGAAACGCTCAGTGCGCAACTCGCGCGTCACAGGGCCGAAGATGCGGGTGCCGATGGGTTCGAGCTTGGCGTTGAGCAGCACGGCGGCATTGCCGTCGAACTTGATCAGCGAGCCGTCAGACCGGCGCACGCCCTTGGCGGTGCGAACCACCACGGCGCTGTAGATCTCACCCTTCTTGACACGGCCACGCGGCGCGGCTTCCTTGATGGAAACCTTGATGACGTCACCGATGCCGGCATAGCGGCGCTTGGAGCCGCCCAGTACCTTGATGCACTGGACGGACTTCGCCCCGGTGTTGTCGGCGACGTCGAGTCGCGATTGCATTTGGATCATTGGTATCCCCAACTTCTCCCGCTTGTGCGGTGCCGCGGTGCGGCGCCGGTGAAGCGGTCAGTCTTGGGCCCGTGGTCTGGCGGCAAGCCGCCAGCGTGGTTGGGCTGGAACCGGCAACCTGTGACTGTTGGGCACTGTCTGCACGTGATGGACACGTGGCCTCAGCACCCATGCCCACAAGCAGCCGGGAAAGCTTTTGATTATCTTCTGCGCAACGAAAGCCTGTCAAGCTTTCGTTGCGGTGGTCACAGACCCTGTGCCTGCTTGAGCATGGTGTCAGCGTCGCTGACTTCGAACTTGCCCGGCGCTTCTATGTTCAGTGACTTGACCACGCCGTCGACCACCAGCATCGAGAAGCGGTTGGCACGCAGGCCCATGCCGCGCGCGGTGAGATCCAGTGTCAAGCCCGTGGCCTTGGCGAAGTCTGCGCTGCCATCGGCCATCATGCGCACCTTGCCTGCGGCCTTCTGGTCGCGGCCCCAGGCGCCCATTACAAAAGCGTCGTTGACTGAAACGCACCAGATCTCGTCAACGCCGGCGGCCTTCAGGGCGGCAGCCTTCTCAACGTAACTCGGCACATGCTTGGCCGAGCAAGTAGGTGTGTAGGCGCCCGGCAGACCGAACAGGGCGATTTTCTTGCCGGCGGAGGCCTTGCCGAGCTCGAAGCTGTTGGGGCCGATGCTGCAGCCGTTGCCTTCGACTTCAACGAATTCTTGCAGGCTGCCTGCGGGCAACTTGTCTCCAACCTTGATCATGTGCACTCCTTCTTTATGTCGATGGGTCAGGCCAGGCCTGCCTTCTTCACCAAGCGCGTGACGACCCAATTCTTGGTCTTGGAAATCGGCCGGCTCTCGGCGATCTCGACCACATCACCAGACTTGTATTCGCCCTTTTCGTCATGCGCGTGGTACTTGCGCGAACGGGCAACGATCTTTCCATACAGCTCGTGGGTGATGCGGCGTTCAACCAGCACCGTGACGGTCTTCTCGCGCTTGTCGCTGACGATCACGCCCACCAGGCTGCGGGTGTTTTTCTCGACGGGCTTCGCGGCGGTCGCAATGGTCACGGCGGTTTCGGTCTGGCTCATTTGGCCGCCTCCTTCTTCTTCTGGTTGAGCACAGTTTTGACGCGCGCAATATCGCGCCGCGTCTTGCCCAGCGTAGTGTGATTGGTCAGTTGCTGGGTCGCCTTTTGCATGCGCAGGCCGAAGTGGGCCTTGAGCAGGTCGGAGACTTCCTTTTCCAGCGCGGCCACGTCCTTGGTGCGCAGTTCAGTAGCTTTCATGCATTTCTCTCCTGGCTGCCTGATCAAGCGCCGATCATGCGCGCGACGAAGGTGCAGCGCAGAGGCAGCTTGGCTGCGGCCAAGGTGAACGCCTCGCGCGCCAGCGCTTCGGGCACGCCGTTGATTTCGTACAGCACCTTGCCGGGCTGGATTTCAGCCACGTAATACTCGGGGTTGCCCTTGCCGTTGCCCATGCGCACTTCTGCGGGCTTTTGCGAGATGGGCTTGTCCGGGAAGATGCGGATGAAGATGCGCCCGCCGCGCTTGATGTGGCGCGAAATGGCGCGGCGCGCAGCTTCGATCTGGCGTGCCGTGAGACGGCCACGCTCGGTAGCCTTGAGGCCGTATTCGCCGAACGACACCTTCGCGCCACGCGTGGCCACACCGGTGTTTCGGCCCTTTTGTTCTTTGCGGAACTTGCGACGTGCGGGTTGCAGCATCGTTATTCTCCTTTTGTCTCGCCACCGGCGGCGGGTGCCTTGCGCACGCGCTTGACCGCGCCGGTCTTCGGGCCATCAGCCGCCGGGCTGGCGGGAGCACGCTCGGGGCCCGCTGCCGGGCGCGGCGAACGGTCGCTGGCGGGGCGGCCACGTCCACCGGGTGCGCCAGGGCCACCGGGTGCACCACCGGGGCGCGGGCCACGGCGCGCGCGGCGGTCGTCATCGGCGCCATCATTCTTCGCCACATTCGGTGTTTCACCAGCGGCAAGCCGATCACCGCGATAGACCCAGCACTTCACGCCAATCACGCCATACGTCGTCTTGGCTTCAGAGAAGCCGTAGTCGATGTCGGCCTTCAGGGTGTGAAGCGGCACGCGACCTTCGCGGTACCACTCGCAACGCGCGATCTCAATGCCGTTCAGGCGACCCGAAGACATCAACTTGATGCCCTGAGCGCCCAGACGCATGGCGTTTTGCATCGCGCGCTTCATGGCGCGGCGGAACATGATTCGCTTTTCAAGCTGCTGCGTGATGCTGTCGGCGATGAGTTGCGCATCGATTTCGGGCTTGCGCACTTCTTCGATGTTCACCGCCACCGGCACGCCCAGGCGGCGCGACAGTTCGGCCTTGAGGTTTTCGATGTCCTCGCCCTTCTTGCCGATCACCACGCCAGGGCGCGCGGAGTAGATCGTGATGCGCGCGTTCTTGGCCGGGCGCTCGATCAAGATTTTCGACACCGCTGCGCTCTTCAGCTTGGTCTTGAGGTATTCGCGAACATGCAGGTCTTCTGCCAGCATGGTGGCGAAGTTGCGGCTGTTGGCAAACCAACGCGATGACCAGGCACGGGTGACCGGCAACCGGAAACCAATGGGATGGATTTTTTGACCCATGTTCTTGCAAGCCTTTGGTTAGTTGCCGACTGTCACGTAGATGTGGCAGGTGGACTTGCTGATGCGGTTGCCGCGCCCCTTGGCGCGCGCCGAAAAGCGCTTCAGCGTTGTGCCCTGCTCGATGTAGATGGTCTTGACCTTCAATTCATCGATGTCGGCACTGTCGTTGTGCTCGGCATTGGCCATGGCCGAAGCCAGAGCCTTCTTGACGATGCCTGCGGCTTTTTTCTGCGTGAAGCTCAGGATGTTCATGGCCTGGTCGACGGGCTTGCCGCGGATCAGATCGGCCACCAGCCGGCCTTTATCAGCCGACAGGCGCACGCCGCGCACGATTGCTTTGGTTTCCATGGTCATGCGCCTTTACTTCTTGGCCTTCTTGTCGGCCGGGTGGCCCTTGAAGGTGCGGGTCTGTGCAAACTCGCCAAGTTTGTGACCCACCATTTGGTCGGTCACGTACAGCGGCACATGTTGCTTGCCGTTGTGCACGGCGATCGTCAGCCCGATGAAATCAGGCAGGATCGTCGAGCGGCGCGACCAGGTCTTGACCGGCTTCTTGTCCTTGTTGGCGGAGGCCTTTTCGACCTTGACCAGCAAGTGATGATCCACGAAGGGACCCTTCTTGAGTGAACGTGCCATTTGCCGAGGCCCTACTTCTTGCGCCGCGAGACGATCATCGTCTGCGTGCGCTTGTTGCTGCGAGTGCGGTAGCCCTTGGACATGGTGTTCCAGGGCGACACGGGCACCTGGCCCTCGCCGGTGCGGCCTTCGCCACCGCCGTGCGGGTGATCGACCGGGTTCATGGCCACGCCACGCACGGTGGGGCGGATGCCCTTCCAGCGAATGGCGCCGGCCTTGCCGTACTGGCGCAGGTTGTGTTCTTCGTTGCTGACCTCGCCTATCGTGGCGCGGCAATCGATGTGGATCTTGCGCACCTCGCCAGAGCGCAACCGCACCTGGGCGTAGATGCCTTCGCGCGCCATCAGCGTGACCGACGCACCGGCAGAGCGCGCGATCTGCGCACCCTTGCCTGGCAGCATTTCCACGCAATGGATGGTGGAGCCGACCGGGATGTTGCGAATGGGCAGCGTGTTGCCAGCCTTGATCGGGGCTTCTGCGCCTGACAGCAGTGTGGCACCGGCCTCGACGCCGCGCGGCGCGATCACATAACGGCGCTCACCATCAGCGTAGCACAGCAAGGCGATGTGGGCCGAGCGGTTGGGGTCGTATTCGATGCGTTCAACCTTCGCCGGAATGGCATCCTTGTTGCGCACAAAGTCGACGACACGGTAGTGGTGCTTGTGGCCGCCACCCTTGTGCCGCATCGTGATGTGGCCATTGTTGTTGCGCCCGGCGTTCTGCATTTGCGGCTCAAGCAGTGACGCTTCGGGCTTGCCCTTGTGCAGATGCGGATGCACCACCTTGACCACGGCACGGCGGCCGGGCGATGTGGGCTTGACTTTGACGACTGGCATTTATGCAGCCTCCCCGGAGAAGTTGAGCTCCTGGCCCGGCTTCAGGCACACATAGGCCTTCTTGACGTGGTCGCGCCGGCCGATGGAACGGCCGAAGCGCTTGACCTTGCCCTTTTGGTTGGCCACCTGAACCGAGGCCACCTCAACCTTGAACATCAGTTCAACGGCGGCCTTGATCTCGGGCTTGGTGGCGTCACGCAGCACCTTGAACAGAACTTGGTTCTGCTTCTCGGCCATGCGCGTGGCCTTCTCGGAAATGATCGGCGCCACCAGCACTTGGGCCAGTCGGTTTTCGTCATGCTTGACGGGGCTCATGCAAACATCTCCTTGAGCTGCTCAATCGCGCCCTTGGTGACCAGCACCTTCTTGTAGTGCACCAGCGACAGCGGGTCGGCGTAGCGTGGCTCCACCACCAGCACATTGGCCAGGTTACGCGAAGCCAGCAAGAGGTTGTCTTCAACCTGCTCGGCGATGACCATCACCGACTCCAGGCCCATGGCCTTGAACTTCTGCGCCAGCAACTTGGTCTTCGGCGCTTCAACGTTGAACGCATCGACCACCGCCAAGCGGCCTTCGCGGGCCAACTGCGAGAGGATGGAGGCCATGCCGGCCCGGTACATCTTCTTGTTGACCTTGTGGCTGAAGTTTTCGTCGGGCGTGTTCGGGAAGGTGCGTCCGCCTCCGCGCCAAATGGGCGAAGAAGTCATGCCCGCGCGGGCACGGCCAGTGCCCTTTTGGCGGAACGGCTTCTTGGTGGAGTGGTGCACCTCGGCGCGGGTGAGCTGCTTGCGCGTGCCCTGGCGGGCGTTGGCCTGGTAGGCCACCACCACCTGATGCACCAGCGCTTCGTTGTAGTCGCGGCCGAAGAGAGTGTCAGGTGCGTCCACCTTCGCGGTGGATTGACCTTGATCGTTCAGGAGCTCGAGCTGCATCACTGGGCTCCCTTGGTGGCGTTGACAGAGCGAGCCTTGATGGCCGGGCTCACCACGACATGGCCATTCTTGGCACCGGGCACTGCGCCGCGAACCAGCAGCAGTGAACGGGCTTCGTCAACGCGAACGACATCGAGGTTCTGCGTGGTCACCGTTTCGTCGCCGCGGTGGCCCGACATCTTCTTGCCCGGAAACACGCGACCGGGGTCTTGCGCCATCGAAATGGAGCCCGGCACGTTGTGCGAACGGCTGTTGCCGTGCGACGCGCGCTGCGACTTGAAGTTATGGCGCTTGATCGTGCCTGTGAAGCCCTTGCCGATCGAGCGGCCCTGCACGTCGACCTGCTGGCCGGCGGCAAACATGCTTACCGGCAAAGTGGCGCCGGCCTGGAACTGGGCCAGCACTTCGGCGCTGACGCGGAATTCCTTCAGCACTACGCCGGCCAGCACGCCGGCCTTGGCCAGGTGCCCAGCTTCGGGCTTGGTCACGCGCGACGCTTTGCGCAAACCGAAGGCCACCTGGATGGCGTTGTAGCCATCAGACGCTTCGGTCTTGATCTGGGTGACGCGGTTGTTGGATACGTCCAGCACGGTCACGGGAACTGTGTCACCGTCGTCCGTGAAGATGCGCATCATGCCCACCTTGCGACCCAGCAATCCGAGACGGTTGCTCAGACTCATGGTTCTTCTCCAGCCCCGGCACGACACCGAAGCCTTGTTTCATGAACCCGACAACGATTGGCCGGGCTGACCTTTTGGCTTCACCGTTTACGGCACATTGGCCGAACGGAGAAAAGCCGGCGAGTGTAGCAGATGCTGGCGAATTCAGCATCTGCTCACGCGCTTATTGCAGCTTGATCTCCACGTCGACCCCGGCCGGCAGGTCGAGCTTCATCAGCGCGTCCACGGTCTTGTCGGTCGGGTCAACGATGTCCATCAAACGCTGATGCGTACGAATCTCAAACTGGTCACGGCTCGTCTTGTTGACGTGCGGCGAGCGCAGGATGTCAAAGCGCTGCATGCGTGTGGGCAGGGGCACCGGCCCGCGCACTATGGCGCCAGTGCGCTTGGCAGTCTCGACGATTTCCAGCGCTGACTGGTCGATCAGCTTGTAGTCAAACGCCTTGAGGCGAATGCGAATCTTTTGCTTTTGCATGACGGTTCCTAAAGAGCGGTGCGGCCGCACAGCAGCCGCGGTGTTTACTTGAAGGCCGCTGGTCGCCAGACCAACACGGCGCTCACGCAAAGCCGTTATTCAATGATCTTGGCCACCACGCCGGCGCCCACGGTGCGCCCGCCTTCGCGGATGGCAAAGCGCAGACCTTCTTCCATCGCAATGGGGTTGATCAGCTT
>JAYUQE010000270.1:0-3953 GCA_043756905.1 Burkholderiales bacterium
CGACGGCGGCGTGCGCCGTGTGCGCTTCCTGGAGCCGATGACGGCGGCGATTCTGTCCAACGGCCGCCTTCGCGGCGCCTTCGGCATGGCCGGCGGTTCAAGCGGCCTGCCCGGCATCAACCGGGTCGAGCGTGCCGACGGCAGCGTCACCGCGCTGGGCCACATCGGCTCGGTGGAGATGCAGCCCGATGATGTGTTCGTGATCGAAACCCCGGGTGGCGGCGGCTATGGCGTCCCGGTGTAAGGTCATGTCTTGGGCGCGCGACTGACCAGCGTCGTGGCTCGACACACGGGACGCTGGCCACCTTGCGCCCCGTCCCTTCGGCTTTCATTCAACGGAGAACCCTCATGAACCAACATCTCATTCTGTCGTCCGCCCTGGCTTCCGTGCTCGCGCTGGGCGGGGTCGGCCAGGCCGCCGCGCAGGACAAAAAGGACAAGTGCTACGGCATCGCCAAGGCGGGCCAGAACGACTGCGCCAACCTGGCCGGCACCCACACTTGCTCAGGGCAAGCCAAGGCCGACATGGACGGCGGCGAATGGAAGTACGTGGCGGCCGGCACCTGCAAAAAGCTGAACGGCATGTCGGCCGAGGAAGCCAAGGCCAAGGCCAAATCGTGATGCACGCTTGATGCCCACCGCCTGCCTGCGATGAGCCGCCTGCCCGCTGGCGCTGTGGGCATCGGCCTGCGCCAGCCGCATTACGCCCAGGTGCTGCAGGAATTGCCGGCGCTGGGCTTCGTTGAAGTCCACAGCGAGAATTTTTTCGCACCCGGCGGCGCGGCGCTGGCCGTGTTGCACCAGGCGCGCGAACACTACCCGGTGAGCCTGCACGGCGTGGGCCTGAGCCTGGGCTCGGCGCTCGGGCTGTGCGATGCGCACCTGGAGCAACTGGCGCAACTGGTGGCCTGCATCGACCCGGTGCACGTGAGCGACCATGCCTCGTTCGCACGCGCGCCGCTGCACAGCCATGGGCCCGGCGTGCATGCCAACGACTTGCTGCCCATCGCCTTCACCGAGGCTTCGCTGGCGCTGCTGGTGCGCAACGTGCAGCGCGTACAAGAACGCCTGCGCCGGCCCATCCTGGTGGAAAACCTGTCGGCCTACTTGCACTGGCAGGAAGCTGACCTGGCCGAGCCCGAGTTCTTCAACGAGCTCACGCGCCGCAGTGGTTGTGGCGTGCTGCTTGACGTGAACAACCTGGTCGTCAATGCCTTGAACGCCGGCCAGGAACCCGTGGCCAGTGCCTGCGCCTGGGTCGATGCCCTGGCCCCGGCCAGTGTGGGCGAGGTGCACCTGGCGGGCTTTCAGGACCTGGGCGACATCGTCATCGACGACCATGGCAGCCGCGTGCATGCACCGGTGTGGGCCGTCTTTGCCCACGCCCGCCAGCGCCTGGGCGCGCGGCCGACGCTGATCGAGTGGGACACCGCCTTGCCGGCGTTGAGCGTGTTGCTTGAAGAAGCCGCCCAGGCGGCGGCGGTACCGGTGTGAGCCAAGCCGAGCTGCAACGCCAGCAAGCTCTGCTACGGGTGCTGTGGCGCTGCGATGGTGAGGCGGCCTTGCTGCCCCATATGCACCGGGACGTGCAGCGCGGTGTGGCCGCTTACCGCGCCAACGCCGGCGCGGCGGCCGAGCGCGCGCTGGCGCTGGCTTACCCCACGGTGCAGCAGTTGTTGGGCGAAACCGCGTTCGCCCAGTTGGCGCGTGCCTTGTGGCAGGCTGAGCCGCCCGAGCAGGGCGACCTGGCCTGCTTTGGTGAAGTCCTGCCGGCCTTCATCGTGGCCGCTGCGCAATTGGCCAGCGAGCCTTACTTGGCTGACAGCGCCCGGCTCGACTGGGCCGTGCACCAGGCTGCGCGCGCCGCCGATGCGCCGGCGCAGGTGGCTGGCCTGAGCCTTCTGGCCACGGCTGACCCGGCCGCCCTGCGCGTGCAGTGCGTGCCCGGCACTGCCTTGCTGCGCAGCCCCTGGCCGGTGGTGCAACTGTGGCAGGCGCACCGCGGCGAACCCGCCGACTTCACGCCCGTGCGCCAGGCGCTGGCCGCGCGGCAGGGGGAAGTGGCCTGGGTCTGGCGCCAGGGCTGGGCGGTGCGGGTGTGCGCGTTGAGCGCCGAGGTGGTGGCCTTCAACGAAAGCCTGCTGGCCGGTAAGAACCTGGGCCAGGCGCTCGACCAAGCCAGCGCCGCCTTTGATTTCACCGCCTGGTTGCAAACCGCCTTGCGCGAGCAGTGGCTGGCCGGTATCCATGAAGGTGAGCCATGACCATGGTGTCAAGACGCCTGGGCTATCGTCGCGCGCCTCACAACTCGGCATGAACCAACAATGAGCCTGAATCGACGCCACGTGCTGGCCGCTGTGGCCTGGCCCTGGGCCTGGCCTGTGCAGGCCCAGGTTAGCGCCGAATGGCCGCGTATCGAACAGGCCGCGCGCGGCCAAACGGTTTACTTCAACGCCTGGGCGGGCAGCGAACGCATCAACGCCTACTTGCAATGGGCCGGGCTCGAAGTGCAGCGCCTGCACGGCATCAAGCTCGAACATGTGAAGGTGGCCGACACGGCCGAAGTCGTCAAGCGCGTGCGCGCCGAGAAAGCCGCCGCGCGCACCGAAGGCTCAGCCGATGTGGTGTGGATCAACGGCGAAAATTTCCTGGCCATGAAGCGCGAAGGCCTGCTGTTCGGGCCGTTCGCCGAAAGCCTGCCGGCCTACGCGGCGGTGGACACGCTGGGCAAACCGACCACCCGGGTCGATTTCTCCGAGCCGGTGGACGGCATGGAAGCCCCGTGGGGCATGGCCCAGCTCACCTTCTATGCTGACGGCGCGCGCGTGGCGCAGCCGCCGCGCAGCCTGGCGGGCTTGCTGGAATGGGCCAAGGCCAACCCGGGGCGCTTCACCTACCCGCGCCTGCCGCAGTTTCACGGCACCACCTTCGTCAAGCAGGCGCTGCTTGAAGTCAACGCTGAGCGCGCTGCGTTCTACAAACCGCACGATACACAGGCCTTCGCGCGCCTGACCCCGGCGCTGTGGGCGTACCTCGATGCCCTGCACCCGCACCTGTGGCGCGCCGGCAAGCAGTTTCCGGCCAACCCGACGGTGATGAGCCAGATGCTGGCCGATGGTGAACTGCACATCGCGTTGACCTTCAACCCGAACGAGGCGGCGAATCAGATCGCCGCCAAGACCTTGCCGGCCAGCGTGGTGAGCTTCCAGAGCGAACAAGGCAGCATCGGCAACACGCATTTCCTGGCGATCCCGTTCAACGCCCGCGCCCAGGCGGCAGCGCAAGTGTTCATCAACTTCATGCTCAGCCCCGCGGCGCAGGCGCGCAAGGCTGACATCCGCCATTGGGGCGACCCCACGGTGCTCGACGTGCCGCGCCTGGGCGCGGCCGATCGCGCCGCCTTCGCCGCCAGCCAGGCGCCTGGCCAACTGTTGCGCAGCGCGCCGGCCTGGGCCGAGCCGCATGCCAGCTGGGTCGAGCCGCTTGAGCGTGAGTGGCTGCGCCGCTACGGCGGGTGAACCTGCAAACCCCCACGGTGCGCGCCGGCCGCGCGGCGGCCATCGGCCTGTGCAGCCTGGTGTTTGCCGTGCCACTGCTGCTGGCGGTGGCCCTGGCCATGTGGGACGGCTTGAGCGCCCCAGCCTGGCAGGCGCTGCTGGCACAGCCGCAGTGGCGCAGTGCCTTGGGTTTGAGCCTGTGGACGGCCACGGCCAGCACGGTGCTGGCCTTGGCACTCACTGTGTTGCTGGGCACCTGGGCCCAGGGCCAAGCGGCCACTTCGTGCGTGCAGCGCGTGCAGCGCGCGCAGCGCTTTCTGGCGCCGATGCTGGCTGTGCCGCACGCTGCCTTTGCTATCGGCCTGGCTTGGTTGATTGCGCCGGCCGGCTGGTTGGCGCGGGCGCTGGCGCCGGTGCTCGGGTACGCCACACCGCCAGCCTGGGTCACGGTCAACG
>JAYUQE010000271.1:0-11213 GCA_043756905.1 Burkholderiales bacterium
CAGGATCGTGTCGCCCAGTCGCCCGCCGATGACGATGTCTTGCCCACCACTCGAGGTGATGTTGTCGGCGCCGCCGAACGCAGCGGTCGAGGTCGAAACAATCTCGTCGATGTCGCTTGCATCGCTGTCATCGCCCGCGCTGCTGCCGCCGAAACTGGCACCCGCCCAGGTGATGATGCCGTCGTCGCCCAGCACGATGTTGTTCCCACTGCCGACGTTGACGATGTCGCCCAGGTGGCCGCCGAGCACGATGTCGTTGCCTGCACCGGTGGTCACGGTGTCGATGCCGCCATCGCCGAACTCGGTGGTCTCGATGCGCCCGAGCGTGATTGGCAGCCCGGCCAACTGCGCCGTGCCGCTCATCGCCGCGCGGATGCGCCCGCTGTCGCCGATGACCAGGTTGTTACCCGCGCCAGCATTGATCGTGTCGCCCAGGCGCCCGCCGATGACGATGTCTTGCCCGCCGTTCGAGGTGATGTTGTCGCCACCGCCGAACGAGGCGGTCGAGGTCGAAACAATCTCGTCGATGTCGCTCGCATCACTGTCATCGCCCGCGCTGCTGCCGCCGAAACTGGCACCCGCCCAGGTGATGATGCCGTCGTCGCCCAGCACGATGTTGTGGCCTTCGGCAACGCGCAAGGTGTCACCAAGGTGGCCGCCGAGCACGATGTCGTTGCCGGTTCCGGTGTCCACGGTGTCAATGCCACCATCGCCGAACTCGGTGGTCTCGACGCGCCCGAGGGTCATCGCCAGGCCGGTGAATTGAGGCTCCTCTTGTGCAGCCGCGCGGACTCGCCCGCTGTCGCCGATAACCAGGTTGTGGCCGTTGCCGGCATTGATGATGTCGCCGAAACGCCCGCCGATGATGAAGTCCACGCCACCGAGCGATGTGATGGTGTCAACACCACCGAAATCTGTGGCCGAGCTGGATGCGACCTCGTCGATGTCGCCCGCATTGGCATCGTCGCCAGCGCTCGTGCCACCGAACTCGATGCCCGCCCAGGTGATGAAGCCGTCGTCGCCCAAGACGATGTTGTTGCCGCCACCCACGCTCAAGGCGTCGCCGTCGTTGCCACCGAACACCGTGTCGTCGCCGTCACCGGTGGTTATCACCTCAATGCCACCAATGCCGGGGTCGATGGTCTGCGCCATGCCCAGCGTAATAGGCAGCGTATTTGGCAGCGTGCCGAAGCGATCGCTGTCGCTGAGCGCAGCATCAATCCGGCCGTTGTCGCCGAAGACCAGGTTGCGGCCTGCGCCAGCGTTGATGGTGTCGCCACCCACGCCGCCGATGATGATGTCGCCACCGCCGTTGGTGGTGATGTTGTCGGCGCCGCCGATGCCCGTGTCAGTCGAAGTGATGAGGTCGATGTCGGCCAGGTTGGCGTCGGCAGAGGTGAACCGAATCTCGCCCACGTCGCCGAACACGATCTCGTTGCTGCCGCCGCTGCCGCCTTCGATGGTGTCGCCCAGCGCGCCACCCATCAGGATGTCGGCGCCGTTGTCGCCGTACAGGAAGTCAATGCCACCGACGGTGGGTGCCTCGCCGCCCAGACGGGCCAGTGACGTGGCGCCATCCAGACCAACGAGTGGGTTCAAATCGAGCCTGGCACTATCGCCGGCAATGGTGTCGTCGCCGGCACCGCCATGTACCGTGTCGCCACCGGCACCGCCGATGACCGTGTCTTTGCCGCCGCCGGCGTTGATGGTGTCAACGCCGCCAATGGCTTCATCAATCGAGCGAATCAGCCGCGCGCCGCGGAACACCCCGTCGGTCTGGTCTTCAGGCAAGGCCGAGACGCGGTAGTAGTAGCTGGCGTTGGGCTGCGCGTCCCACGGCCGGTCAATGGTGAGGGTGTCCGTGGTGTTGGAAACGATGGTGCGGAACTGCACCTTGCCGGCCTGCGAAATGGCCTGCACGCTCAGGCCTGCCAAACCGCCGTAGGTGGTGGAGAAAGCGCCCGCCGCACCCGTGAGTGTCTTCAAGCCCGCACTGACCACCGGCGGGTTCACCGGGTTCAGCGGCACCGAATGGCCCAGCCGGGTGACGATCTGGTCGATCGGCACTTCGTCGAGCGGGTCCTTGTCGCCATCGTGATCGGTCATCACGGTCTGGATGTAATCGACCCGGCCGCGGTCGCCGAAGACGATGTCGTCGCCGCTGCCGGTGGTGATGGTGTCGCTGCCGTCCCAACCGAACACCACCAGCGCTGCGGTGGACGCGGCACCGTGCACCGTGTCGTTGCCTTGGTTCAGGTTCAACGCGAAGGCGCCGTCGTCACCATCGATGAGCGTGACCGTGACGGTGTCGTTGCCCAGGCCGGTGTCGAGCAGGGTCTGGGTGTTGTAGTCAGCCGTCGAGCCCAGCCGGGTGACGTGGTCTTCGGCATTGGTGGTGTAGTCCACCCGCACCGTGTCGTTGCCGCGGCCCAGGCTGACCTGCACGACTTCAATGTCGGCATAGCTGATGCCGCCCGGTTGCGGCCGGCCGCTGAACAGGATGTTCGGGCCCATGCCAAAGCCGATGATGCGGCCATGCGTGTCGCCGCCGGCGACGCGGAATTCGCTGCGGTCGGTGGGCACGGCGCCAACAACGCCGCCGCTGTCATCCGGGTTGGTCAAGGTGATCCAACTGGTGTCAGTGCCGGCGACGGCGTCGACGGCCTCGATCTCCCACTTCCACCCCTGGGCGGGGCCGACGCTGATCTCGATGAGCAGGCCCACGAGTGCCGTGATGTTGTCGAGCCTCACCACGGCGTCGAGTGCCGCGTTTTCGACCAGCATCTTGCCCAGCGGGTTGTCGAACGCGCGCACCACGCCGTCGGACGAAGTGAGCGCGCCGCTTTCGTTGGCCACGCTGTCATCGTCAAACATGAACAGGTAGTCGATCTGCTCGGTTTCCTTGGCGAAGAAGTTGGCACTCAGCGAGGTGATGGCAAAGTCAGTCGCCGGGTTATCAACGGTGGCTGCGCTTTGCGGCCTGGGGGCGATGACGTTCGGGCTTGACGGGTCCACCACGCTGGGGTTGAGCAGGCTCAGCCGAACCGAGCCCACGGCAACCCCGTTGGCGCCCGTGCCTTCGAGCAAGGCGGTGATTTGCCAGAAGCGGTCGAACAAATCCTCAGGCCGCGCCGGATCAAGGACCACGTTGGTGCCCGGCCCACTGCTGAGTTCGAGTGTCTTTTCCAGCAGATCCTGGATGTCGGTGAGCGAGACGGTTGAGTCTTCGTCGTGCAGTTCGATCAGCACCTTCAACAGGTCAGCCTTCAGCACCGTCATAGTCTCGATGGCGCCTGCGCCGCTGCCGGCCACAAAGCCCTGCACCAGGCCATGCGGCACGAGGATGTTGCGCTCCCACGGCATCATCAGCGGGTCAGGCAGGCTCAGCGAACCCGCGCCGGCTGCGCCTTCAATGACGAGCGGGCCGCGAATCTTGTTCACGGTTTGCAGGTCGGGCGCGAAGACTTGCGTGTCGTTACCGTCGCGCACGCCGTCCGTCTTGGCCAGCACGCTCACCACTTGCGGCAGGTTCCAGTTGCCGGCGTTGAACGTCAAGAACATCTCAGACAAGCCACCCACCGTGACCTGTTCCGTGAACAGGGCCGTGCGGCCATAGGTCGTTCGCGTGTTAACGGCGTCAACCTTGACGCGAACCGTCTCAGCGCCCGTAGGCGCCTGCGACAGGCGGATGGTGTAGGTGTCGGCCACGCCCGAGCCTTCAATCACATCCACCGCGCCGTCACCCACCATCTGCACGATCACGGTTGGCGAGTCTTCGTCGTAAATGTCGACCACGCTGTCTTTGACGAAGCTGCCGTGGTAGCCGGCTTCCTTGTAGCTGTAGCTGACTTGCACGAAGCCGGTCACGGCCTCGGAGATGCCGTTGGCGTCGAGGAAAGTCAGCGTGTTGCCGCTGACCGAGAAGCGCGCTGCGGCCAGCGGCAGGCCGCCAATCGTCACCAACACGGGATTGGCCAGCGTATTGATGGGTTTGTGCGGCAGCAGCAGGTAAGAGGTCGGCTTGGTGGGCGGAATCTCGGGCTGCACGTTGATCGCATCGAAGTCGCCGTCCAGCGCGATGAACGCGGGCACCGTGGCCGTGGGGATCGGGCCGGAAACCAGCGTTTGCTCGACGTCAGCATTCGGCCCGGTACTGGCCACCGTGTAGCTGATGTAGTCGGTGTGGAAGCCTTCCACCACAGCGTCATTCGGCGCGGTGATCGTCACGACTTGCCGTGTGCTCCACAGGATGCCGTCGCTGGCATCAAGGTCGTCGTTGTTGTCGAACTTGAGCACCGTGCTGGACAAGCTAACCTGCCCATTGAGCACGGCCATCGTCACCGTGACGGGCGCCGATGGGGCCTTGCTCAGCACCACGTCAAAGGTGTCCGTGAAACCAAGCACGCCGCCAGGCCCGTTTTCCAGCACCACGTTGTCGCGCCCGCTGGGCGTGACGATCACACCGTCGCGGTCGTTGTCTTCCATCAGCACCTTCACGCTGAGCATGTTGGCTGCGGCGTAATTCGGGTCGGTGCTGTCCTTGAGCACGTGGTTGATGAAGACGAAGCGCTTGCCTTCGCTGGCCGTGTCAGTACCGCCAACGTGGCTGTTCGCGGCCTTGAAGTAGACGGTTTTCGGGAGGTTCCAGTTGCCTGCGTTGAAGATCAATTCAGGCGCAAAGGCCACGCCGGTCAGCGGGTTGAAGCCCAGCGAGGTGCCCGCCGGGCCAGTGAAGAACTCCAAGTCCTTGAAGCCCTTGGCCTCGTCCTCGGGCGACATGCCGGCCGGAACGACCTTGATTCGCACCGTGCCAACGGGCACCGTGGTCAGCCGCACGCTGTAGGAGTCGAAATCCCAACCAGACAAGCCGCTGTTATCGCCCTCCACCACGCGCGAGCTGCCACCGCTCTCTGTCACGAGCACCATGCCCTCCTGGGCATCGCCCACGTTGGCGGACACGCCTTCGATCGGCACGCCGAGCCAATCAGGGTCGGCGCCCACGCCGCTTTCAATGCTGTGCAGGATCACGCCGCTGTGGCCGCGGAAGTCGTTGCTGACCACCGCCACCGGCGCGCGCGACGGGTTGCCGCCAACGAAGAATGTGTCACTGCCCAGGCCGCCGTCGATCTCGGTCACCACCTCCACGCCGGTGCTCTGGATGAAGAAGCGGTCGTCGCCCTCGGCGCCATCGGCCACCACTTTTTCGATGTTGACGTAGGTGACGTTCAGGCCGCCGCCAAAGATGCCGGAGTCGGTGACCACGAAGTCATCGGCAAACTCGGTGCCGACCACGCGCACGGTGTCGAAGCCATCACCGCCGTCAATGCCCACCGGCGCATTGACCACATACAGAATGGTGTCGGCGCCGCCGTCACCCTTCATGTCGGTGCGCGCGCGTTCGCTGTCGGTCGAGCCTTTCAGGGCAAAGGCGCGAACGGTGAACACATCGTCACCGTCGCCGCCGTTCAGGTTCAGCACCGCGATGTTGCGGAACACGGTGAACACATCGCCGTCGTCGCTGCCGTTGATGGTGGTGGGGTTGCTGACGCCGTTCGACAGCCACCCGCGAGTGATTTCAACCGTTGTGAACACATCTTCGGCGGTGATGCCGGTGATGAGCGGGCCGCCTGCAAAGTCTTTCACCCGTTCGGAACGGAAGACCTGGCCGATCTGTGCCCGGTCTTGCCCCAGCCCCAGGTTGACGGTGGCGGCGGCCAGCACATCATCAAACACCACATAGTCGTTGCCGGCCAGGGTGTTGACGGTCAGGGCTTCGAGGTTGCGGTAGTTGAAGCGCTCAACGTTGGCGCCGCCGTTGTTGATGAGGGCCACGAAGCCGGTATCGGTGCTGCTGCCCAGCACGGCGGTTTCGGTCTTGTAGGCCAGGTTGATGGCGGCTTCGATGTCGTTCTTCAGACCGTTGGGTGGCGTGAAGGTGTCCCAGGCCTCACCCAAGGCGTCGATCATCGTCGGCGGCACCGGGTGGCTGCCGTAGGCCGCGGTGATGGCCTTGGTGATCTCTTCCAGCTTGCCGGGGATCAGCCCGCTGTCGGACGTGAGAATGCCCGAGGCGGGGCTCACGCCCACAACGGCCGCCTTGTAGATCAGGTCTTTCAGCGCCAGCTCGGCGGGCACGCCGGCCGGATGCGGCCCGGCGCCGTAGGTGGCGGTGATGGCGGCGAACAGGCCATCCTTCACCTCGGCTGCGTACAGGTCGATGATCTGTTGCTGCAATCCGCCCGCCACGTTGTAAGGCGCGGCGAACCCGGCCGGAATGTCGTGTGGGCCGTAGGCGTCTTCCAGCGCCTGCAACACCGAGCGCAGCTTGTCGGGTTCCTCGGAAGCGAAGATCTTGTCGGTCAGGCCTTCAACATCCGGGCCAGCAATCGCTTTGCCGGTCAGCTTCACCAGGGCCGGGAAGTAGTAGTCGGCCATGCCGCGCAGCAGCACGGTGTCGGCCTGCGCGGTGCCGATGAGCACCAGCGAATCGGTGTCGCCGTTCGGGCCCGCTTCGTCATAGGCCGTGCTCAGCTCGGTGATGTTGCCGCCGCGCGCGGTGATGCGGTAAGTGTCGCTGCCGCCTTCGCCGAGCAGCGTGTCGGAGCCGAAACCGGCCACCAGCAGGTCGTTGCCCGCACCGCCCCAGGCGGAGTCGTTGCCGTGGCCGCCTTCCAGGAAGTCGTTGCCGGCGTCGCCCCACAGCTTGTCGGGGTCAGACTCTCCGTAGAGCGTGTCGTCGCCGCCATCGCCGTGCAGTTCGTCAACGCCGGTGCCGCCCCAGATGATGTCGTTTTCAGTGCCGGCCGCGCCGCCGCCTGCGCCGTCGTCGCCCCAGACCTTGTCGTTGCCGCCGCCGGCCACGATCTTGTCCGCACCCAGGCCGCCCTTGATGTTGTCGGCCTCGCCGTTGCCCGTGGGCACCGGCTGATTCGGATCGTTAAAGCGGAACTTGCCGCTGTCGCCGAAGATGGTGTCGTTGCCAATGCCGCCTTCGATGGTGTCCTGGCCCGCCTCGCCGAAGATCACATCGTTGCCGTCGTTGCCAAAGATCTTGTCGTTGCCCTTGCCGCCGTACAGCCAATCGTTGCCCAGGCCGCCGCTGATGTTCAGGTCAGCAAAGCCGGCGTCCTTTTCGGTGTCGCTCACCACGGCCGGGCTGTTGTAGGTGAACAGGCCGCCATCGCCGATGACGATGTCGTTGTCAGCACCCCCGTCGAGCTTCAGATCAGCGCCGCCCGAGCCGGCGATCAGGTCGTCGCCGCCTTCGCCATCAATGGTGTCGGCGCCGTCAGTGGTGGTCACCAGCGCGCGCGCGTAGCCCTTGCGCACCGTCATCTCGATCAGGCCTTCGGTGACTTCGCCGTTGTCGCCAAACACGATGTCGGCGCCGCCGCCGGCCTTGATGTTGTCGCCGCCTTCGTTGCCGAAGATCAGGTCAGCGCCGCTGCCGCTGGTGATCGTGTCGTCGCCCACGCCGCCGCGGACGATGCCGCCGCCGGCACCGCCCTTGAGCGTGTCCTTGCCCACGCCGCCTTCAATCTCGAACCTGACCGTGGCGTCAACCAATGACAGGTCGATGATGTCGTCGCCATCACCGCCGATGGCGATGATCTTGCCGGTCACGTCGTAGAACTGCGCGTCGGCCTCTGTGCTCGCATCTTCCAGCCCGGGCGCCCAGATCTTCACCCGGTTCGGGCCGGCGCTCTTGACGATGATGTGTTCGGCGTAGTCGCTCAAGTCACCAAGCTGGCGTTGCTCGGAGAACTCACCGATGTTGACGATGAGGTCGCCGTTGTCGAGCTGATTGGCCAGCACAGGCGGGCGGTAGAAATCGACTTCGAAGTCGGCCAGCACGATGGGCGGCGTGATGTTGAACTTCTTGTTGAGTTCGAAGAAACCGAAGTCGATTTTCAGGAACGCGAACAGCTCGGCCGTGATCTGGCCAGTAACGTCAAACACCGCCAGCGGCGCCAGGAAGCGCTCGGCCACGTTGGGCGCCCTGAGCTGGTTGCTGAAGTTGGTGAACAGCTCGTCGAGGCGGATCTTGCCGTCGCCGTCGTTGTCGAACAGGTTGAAGTCCACGCCAATGAAGATGCCGCCGCCCACACCGGCGCGTGCAATGCCCAGGTTGAGTTCAGCCGCGGCCCACAGCCCGCCGTCGAAGGTGAGTTCAGGCAGGTCGGGGTCTTCACCCGCGGGGTCGGCGCGGGTTGGGTCGTCATCCACAAACAGGCCGTTGGCCAGCAGCAGCGGGTTCTTGAAGTTGCTGGCGGCAAAGTCGATGAAGCCCTGTGTGTCGTAGCCGAAAGCGAAGTCGATGGTCAGCGCGGCTTCGAGGTTGATCGACACACCCAGCGGGCCGAAGATCGAGAAGAAGGCCGAGAACTCGGCGTCGAACTCCAGCTTCGGCATGTCGTAGGAAATCAGCGTCGCCGGCTTGCCCATGAGCATGCCGAAAACCTGCGACGGGTTCTCGAGGATGTCAAATTTGAAGGGCTTCTCAGCAGCGCCCCCCGCGCCCGCGTCTTCAGCCATGGCGCCCAGTATTTCGCTGGCCACGCCGGCCACCTCGCCGAGCACGGCGGCCAAGCCCGGCGGCAAGTTGGCGAGGTAGCTGCCGAAGGTGCCGCCCGGGCCGAACAATTCGTTGGCGAAACCGGCAATGTCGAAGTCGCCGGAGCCGAGGTCGCCGAAGCCGGCGTACAACGCTTCGCTGCTGTCGTAGACCTTGAAGTCGCCGAAATCGACGAGCAGGGAGCCACCCGAAGAGAGATCAATCGAGTTGATGGTTTCGATGATCTCGAAGATGGTTTCCAGCGCGGTGATGAAGGCCGGGTTGACCGCGCCTGTGGCCTTGGCGATGTCGAGCAGGGTGATGCTCAGGCCCAGATCCGACAGCACTGGCAGCGGCGTGGTCACGATGTCGATGATCGGCTGCACCGGTTCAGTGACTTCCTGGATCTTTTTAACCAGCGGGCCGACCACATTGCTGATGTAGGAGCCCACGTCGAGGTTCACGTTGCGGAACTCGACGCTGTGCAGCCCGTCCATGATCGCGGTGCCGAACTCGAAGTCGTCGCCCGGGTCGAACAGGTTGATGGGTTCGATGCCCCAATCGAGGAAGAAATCGGCCTTGATCTGCGGGAAGCCGCCATCGTCGCCGGCAATGCCCAGCGTCATGGCGAGTTCAACCGCGGCGTCGGCCTCGAACAGCACAGCGAAGCCCATGCTGCCCAGTTCGGACAGGCCCAGCCGTGCATCGGGCGCGCCGACAACGTCAGTCTTGTTGCTGATGTCGATGGCAAAGCTGGCGGAGAGATGCGTGTTGCCATCGGCGTCTGTGCCATCGACGTTGACGTTCTGCGCCGTGAATTCCAGGAAGCCCAGGGTGCCGGTGAGGCTGGCGTCGAATTCAACGTTGGCTTCAAGCAGCAACTCGTCCGGGTCGTCAACGAAGAAGAAGAAGCCGTCCTTGCCGCTCAGGCCGAAGCCGAGGTCAAGCTCCCAGTTGATGTCGAGCCTGATCTCGCCTTCAGTCTCCAGGCCCAGCCCGGGGATGCCGATGTCAAAGCCGATGTCGGCGCCGGCATCGACCAGGTTCTGGCCGATCTTCACCTTCCACCAGATTTCAGCGTCCTGCACCGCGCTGACATTGGCCAGGTTGTTGAACGAGGTGATGTCGTCGAGGCCACCATCGATGTACTTCCCAGCAAGATTGGTGCGGGCAATGCCGGCGAGGTTGACCACTTCGTAGACGCTGGTGTTGCCGGGCACCACCTCCCAGTCATCGTTCAGGGTCAGTTCGGTGGCGGTGTTGGAGATGATGGTGCGCGCTTGGTTCAGGCCCGTGCCTGCGGTAATGCGCACAACGTGGCCCTTGAGCGAATCGACCACACCAAACCCCGAATGCGTCAAGGTATCCGCGGTCGCCGAAGTGGCCGTCCCGGTCTTCACGACCTCGTCTGTGGTGGCAATCAGAATGTCCAGGCCACCCGGGCCGAGCAGTTTGAACAGCACGTCCTTGATGGCGTTCTGGCTCGGGTCGGCCAGCTTTTCCACTTCCTTGCGGAAGTCGTTCAGGAAGCCGGTGCGGAAGTCGCCAATCACATCGGCCGCGCCGGCCAGCTTGTCGCCAATCAGCGGCAGGCTGAAGCCCAGCACCTCGCCGTCCATCACGTCTTGCACACCGCCCAACACGACGTCGACACCGTCGACGATGAACAAAATCTGGTCGAGCAGGCTCAGGTTCGCCAGTCCGTCGGTGAAGCCTTGAATTACTTCTGAGACGTCGAGAACGATCGTGCCGAGCGGCGCCAGGGTGGCATCGGTCTTGACGTGCAGACCGTTGGCGATGTCTCGCAAGTCGCCGAGCAAGGTGATGTCGCCAATGCCGTGCGATTCGGTCGGGAAGTAGATCGGCAGGATGACGTTGACCGGCGCCGCGAAGGTGGCGTCGATGGCGCTCAGCACATGGCTGAAGTTGCCCAGTGTGACCAGGCTGCGCCCGTCTGCGTCCACATCGGCGGCGTCGAAATCGAAGAACACATCGATGTCGCCTCCGATGCTGGCCTGGCCGTCGATGATCGACAAACTCAGCGGGCCCAGGCCGGCCTTGAAGGACATGTCGCTGCCGCTGAGCTCCAGCTCGCCATGCAGGTTGCTGGTGTCATAGATGTAGAAGACCGTGGGGTCGTTCAGGCCGATGCCGATGTCAAGCTCAAAGGTCGCCGAGCCCGAAGCGCCGAGTGTGGCGGCGCCGCCGAAGTCGATCAATGCAGCCGCCTCGCCCAGAGGAAGGTCGGGGATGCGCACGTTGAGCGACTTGCTGAAACCGGCGCCCAGGTTGAGTTCAACCTTGATGAGGTCATCATCAGTGTTCAAAGGCGTACCGAAGTCGTCGAGGCTGAAGACGATGAGATTGCCCGCCGGGTCAACGCCAAAGGCCTCGCTGATGGTCTTGTCGAGCAATTGCAGCGAAGCGGCCGGGTTCTGCTGCGCAGCGGTCAGCGCGTCAGAGAAGGTGTCGGCAAATTCGAGCAGGTCGTTCACGCTCACATCGACCAATGGGATCGGTGTGTTGAGCACGCCTTCAACACCGTCAATCTGCACCAGCAAGTCGCGCACCAGCAGCAGCGCATCGATGATCGAAGCGAAGCTGAAATTGACGTTGTCGAACGACAGCAGCTCTTCGAAGTTGTTGAAGTTGAAATCCA
>JAYUQE010000272.1:0-3948 GCA_043756905.1 Burkholderiales bacterium
TCGCGACCTTCGCCAACCGCGGCAGCTGGGTCCAGCTTGCCGCGCCGGGCGACGCCGTCGTCAGCACTTTGCCCGGCGGCGCCTACGGCGCGTGGAGCGGCACGTCGATGTCCACACCGCTGGCCAGCGGCGTCGCCGCCCTGGTGTTGGCGCAGCACCCGGACTGGAAGCCGATCGACGTGACCAAGCGCTTGCTCGATCGCGCCGTCAAACTGTGCGGCACCGAATTGAAGGGCCTGCATGCGCAGGGTGCCGTGGCCGACCTCGTGCCGCCGGACGGTCTCTGCTTCTGAGCCGACCGTCCGCCTGATCCCTCCCTCGCAAGGGGCCGGCCAAGCCGGCCCCTTGCGCGTTGGGCGTCGCGCCGAGCGGCGTTAACGAACTTTCATGACATGACAGTTTGATGTATTGACGATCACAGTCACGGGCTCATGTTTTCGCCTTGACCACGTTGAAACTGGATCACGAACTTGTCGACGGCCGGCGCCCAGCTTCGAGCGCGGGTTCGGTGTCGGGCGCCGCGACAGCGCGCACTGGGCCACGATGGCGGCGATGCGCGACGGGCACGAACCCGACTTTGCGCTGCCGCGCGCCGCGCGACCCGTGGCGGCTTGACGATCATGCGACCGCCAATCCGCTTCATACCTTCGCCGGCATGCTGTCGCTATCCGACTGCGCCGCGCTGCCGCAGCCGCAGGCACCGCGGCCCGCGCCGTGAGTGCCTGCCTGCGATCCGCCCGACCCCGGCGACGGGCCGCCGACATTGTTGAAACGACACGACAACGGATGTATTTCGTCGAAGGCCTCGATCTCTGTGTGGCCCTGGCGTGATCGACGCCGACCCTTCCACATGGAGATCAAAAGCATGTCCGATCCAACACTTGCCTGCCTGGCTCATGCCAAGTGGGCCTTCACCACGCGCCATGTCGAAAACCGCGACGTCGCAACCCTGCTGCCTGCGCGTTGCGCGCGCGAGTCCGGCCAACTGGTGCTGGCGCGCGTCGAGCGCCTCGGCCAGCACGAGGGAGTACAACTGGCCGGCGGGCGCCGCGCCGCGCTGTATGTTGGCGACCTGATCGTGGTCTGCCTCGGCGATCGCTACGCGCCCGATCAGTTCGAAGGCGTCGCCGAGATCGCCGACGACGGCCGCTGCGAGTTGCTCGCCGCCGGCGGCGTGGCCGGCACGGTGCGGCACCGCCACGGCCGCATGGGGGCCGCCACGGGGTTGCGCGTGATGGCGTGCCTCGGCGATGTGCGATCGCAAGCCATCAACATCCGGCGCTACGCCATCACCTTGCCGAGCGCGGGCGGCGCGTGGACGGTGCCGGTGGTGATGGTGGTGGGCAGCTCGATGAATGCCGGCAAGACCACCGCCTGCGCGAGCTTGATCCACGGCCTCGCGCGCGCCGGTTGGCGCGTCGGCGCGGTCAAGGTCACCGGCACCGGATCGTTCGGCGACGTGCAGAGTTACGTCGATGCCGGCGCATCCGACGTGCTCGACTTCACCGACGCCGGCTACGCCAGCACCTACCGCGTCGAGGCCGCCGCGGTCGAGCAGGCTGCGCGCCGCCTGGTGGCCGAACTCGAACGCCGCGGTTGCGAAGTGGTGGTGGTCGAGGTGGCCGATGGCCTGTTCCAGCGCGAGACCGCGCGATTGCTGGCGTCGGCGTCGTGGCGCGCGGCCCTGTACGGCGCGCTCTTCGCCGCCGGCGATGCGATGGGCACCGTGGCCGGCGTGCAGCGCTTGCAGGCGCAAGGCTGGCGCGTGCTCGCCTTCACCGGCCTGGTGACGGCGTCGCCGCTGGCGGCGGCCGAGGCCGAAGCGGCCCTCGCGTCGAGCGACGCCGCAGTGCCCGGCGTCACGCGCGAAGCGCTGCGCGACCCGGAGGTGGCGCGACGCCTGGCGGGCCTGCCGCAAGCCGCGCGGCTGCCGCTGGCCGCTTGAGGCGGCCACCGTGACGCTTCGCAACGCAGCGCCGTCGCGCCTGCCGCCTCTGGGTGCGCAAGGGCGCGTGCGCCTGTTCGGCGCCCTGGTAGCGCTCGGCTGCGGGCATGCGGCGCTGGCGGTGGCGGCTTCGCTCGGCGTGCGGGCGCTGTTCGACAGCTTGCAGTCGGGCTCGGCGGCGGCCTGGCCGAGCGCGGCGCTGGCCTCGGCGATCGCGGTGGCCGGCGTGTTGTTTGCCGCGCTGCAGCTGGTGCTGCATCAGGCAGCGGGGCGCTGGGGCGAATCGCTCGGGCAGCGCTACGCGGCGGCGGTGCGTTCGGCGCTGCTGTCGCACCTGTTCCGCATTGCCCCGCAGCGACACCAGCAGATGCGCCACGGGCATCTGATGGCGCGAATGACCGGCGACCTGACAGCCTTGCAGCGCTGGGTCGGCCGCGCCCTGGCGCCGCTGCTGGTGGGCGCCGCTACGCTGCTGCTGCTGCTGGTGGTGCTGACCGTGACCGCGCCGCTTCTCGCCTTTCTGCTTGCATCGACCCTCGCGCCAGCAGCGGCCGTGGCCTGGTGGCTGTCGCTGAAGCTTGAACAGCGCCTGCGCCTGGAGCGCAAACAACGCTGGGCGCTGGCCGGACAGGTCGGCGAGCGCCTGGCCGAAGCCGCGGTGGTGCAGGCACACGCGCAGGCCGAACGCGAAATGCTGCGTCTGGATAGTCGGCAGGAGCAACTGCATGCCAGCGCGGTGGCGCGCTCACGCTGGTCGGCGCTCCTGAAGGCGCTGCCCACGGCCTGCGGCACTCTGATGCTGGGCACCACCGCGGCCTGGGGCGCCTGGCAGGTGTCGCTCGGCGTGTGGACGCCGGGGAGTGTTGCCGGCATGCTGACCTTGCTCGGACTGGCGCTGGCGCCCGCGCGCGACCTCGCGCTCGGCCTTGGCGCCTGGCGCGCGTGGCGCGTGAGCCGGGAGAAGCTCGACAGCTTTCTGAGGCTGCCCGAAATGGCGCCGGCACGCGGTTCCACCGAAGCGTTGAACGCACCCGAGGGTGTGCTGCACTTCGAGGCGGGCGGCGCCGCGACGGGCGGCGTGCATGTGCCCGCGCGCGGCACCCTGGCCGTGCACGGTCCCTCGGGCAGTGGCAAGAGCGCCCTGCTGCAAGCGCTGGCGGGTCAACGCGCCGATGCCGCGCTCAACGCCAGCATTGACGGCCAGGCACTCGCGCGCTGCCATCCCGCATCCATCGCGCGCCGGGTGGCGCTGGTGGCGGCCGACTTGCCTCTGCTTCGCGGCACGATTGGCGGCAACCTGCGCTACCGCGCCCAGGACGCCGCGCCCGAAGCGCTGTGGGCCGCGCTGGCGCGCGTCGGTCTCGACGCGGCCGTGCGCGCGATGCCGCAAGGCCTGCTCACGCCGGTGCGCGAAGGCGGGCGCAACCTGCCGCTCGTGATGCGCCACCGCCTGGCGCTGGCGCGCGCGCTGATGGGCGCGCCCGCGGTGCTACTGATCGACGACTTCGACCTGCTGCTCGAAGGCGACGCTGAACGCGATGCGGGGCTCGAAGACATGCTGCTGCGGCCGCCGCAGACGACACTGATCGTCACGCGAAGCGAGCCCTGGCGGCGGCTGTGCGCGCAGTCCCTCGATCTGGACACCGGCGCCACCCTCCGCGGCCTGGAGCTCGTGCATGCCGCCTGATCCCGTCGGCTTCGAGTTTGCACGCCGCCGCCTCGCCGCCGATCCTGCGCAGCCCTACTGGCTGCATGCGCCGCTGAGCGCGCTGGCGCGCGGCGCGAGTGCGCCGCTCGTGGTCAGCGTGCACGGCATCTCGCGCAACGCCGGCGCGCATCTGCGCGCGCTCGCGCCGGTGGCCGAGCAGTTCGGCTGCGTGCTCGTCGCGCCGCACTTCTCGTGCGACCGCTTTCCCGACTACCAGCGTTTCGGTCGCCCCGAACGCATCGGGGAGGGCGGGCGCGCCGATCTGATGCTGCTGCGCATCGTGGACGAAGTGCGC
>JAYUQE010000273.1:0-3935 GCA_043756905.1 Burkholderiales bacterium
CAGCCGGTCTGTCTTGCCGTGGTTGAACGAGCCCTGGGTGCCGGCCAGCACGGTGTAGTCATAGCCCATCACCGCCACCTGCGCGCGCGCCGCACCCACCAGGGCGGCGTTGACGCTGCCCGTGCCGGTGATCAAGCCATCAGCCGGCGTGTTGGCCTGCAAATCTTCGAGCGTGCGCCGGCTGCGCTGCGCGGCCACGGCAAAAGCGCCGTATTCATTGAAGCTGCCGGCGTCGAGCAGGTCGGCCACATTGGCCCGTGCACTGCGCCCGCCGCGCGCCTGGCGTTGCGCCATGGCCTGGGGGCGGGCGGCGTCTTGCAGCAAGGCACGGCGCTGGCGTAGGCGGGCCAGATCAGCCCGTTCGCTGGCCGGGGCCTGCGCCGCGGGCCGGGCCAGCGACACCGCGCCGGGCTCGAATTCGACCAGGGCCGCGCCTTCATCCACCGCATCGCCCACGGCCACATGCAGCGCCCGCACATGGCCGTCGGCCGGGGCTTGCAGCGGCACTTCCATCTTCATTGATTCCAGCACCACCAGCACCTGGCCGGCAAACACGGCCTGGCCGGCGGTGACCTCGATGCCGATCACCGCACCTTGTACGGCGGCCTTCAAGGCCCGGGCCTTTGCACTCATGGCGTGAACACCTTTGGTTGATTGCGCCCAGCACGAGGGCGGCGGCGACATTCTCCACGGGCCAGGCCAGCGGGCCGTTGTTCTAGACTTGCTCGCCTTCACAGCCCGACACGCTCGCATGTCCCAGGCCCCTGCCCTGCCTTTGCCCACCTTGGCCAGCCTGGGGTTGGACGCAGCCGCGTTGCAGGCCTGGCTGGAGCAGATGCCCAACGCGCTGGCGCTGGTGGATGCCCCAAGTGGCCTCATCCAATGGGCCAATTCGGCGTTCGCCAACGCCACCGGCCGCGCCCGCCCCGATCTGCCGGGCCAGCCGGTGGGCGCGCTGTTCGACCTGGACTTGCCGGCCTTCGCCAGCCTGGCCCAAAGCGGTTTGCCGCGCGACGTGGGCCTGCACCGTGCCGACGGGCGTGCCGGCCATGGCCGCTTGCAGTGCCAGCCGCTGCGAGGCAGCCTGTGCACACTGACTTGGTGGCCCACCGACGAGCTGCATCAGATGCACGAGCTGCTCGAACTGACCCAGACCTTTGGCCGCCTGGGCGTTTGGACGCGCGACGTGCGCACCCAACAGGGCCAGTGGGACGACCACATGTTCCGCTTCTTCGGGCTGGCGCAGTCCAGCCAACCGCCCAGTTTCGACCTGGCCTTGCAGGCCGTGGCGGAGGAAGACCGGGAGCCCTTGCAACAAGTCTTCAACCAATCGATGCAGCACGCCGGCCAGTACAGCCGCCGCTACCGCCTGCGCCGGCCCGATGGCACGCTGTGCCACGTGCATTCGCAGTGGGTGGTGCGCTGCGGCAGCGACGGCCGGCCGCAGCGCGCCATGGGGGTGCTGGTGGACGACACCGAAACCATTGCCCGTGTCCAGTCCCACACGCAGACCGCCGCGCAGCTACAACTTGCGGTTGAACTGGGCAACATCCTGTACTGGCGCACCGACCTGGCCAGCGGCAAGGTGGCATTCAATGACCGGGCCCTGGCCCTGTATGGCCGCACCGGCCAGGCGCCGTTGTCGCCCGAGGAACTGCGCAAGATCGTGCACCCCGACGATCTGGCCGAGTACCTGGCCAAGGCCGGGGAAACCATGCGTGATGGCCGCCCGGTCGACATGGAAATACGTGTGCGCAACGCCCACGGCGCCTGGCGCTACGTGCTCACGCGCCGCGTGGCCCAGCATGACGGCCAGGGCCGCGCCGTGGCCATTCTGGGCGTGGGGCTGGACATCACCGAGCGTGTGCAGGAAACGCGCCGCGCCACCGTGCTGGCCCAACGCGTGGAGATCGCCACCCAAGCCGCGGCGATCGGCTTCGTCAGCATCGACGCTGGCGCCGAGCGGCCCAATTGGAATGCGCAAATGCGCCTCATCCATGGTGTGGCGCCGGACAGCCCGGAGCCCACGGTGCGCGACTGGTTGAAACACGCCGTCCACCCCGGCGATCGTGGCCGGGTGCGCAAGGCGGTGGCAAGCCTGGCGCAGGGTGCGGCGCAGGAGTTCGACATCGACTTTCGGCTGCACCGGCCCGGCGGCGAATTGCGCCACGTGCGTTTTCATGCTCGTGCCGACAACCAAGGCGAGCAAACCGTTTTCGTGGGCGTGATGATCGACGAGACCGAGGCCCGCGCCGGTGAACGCGCGCTGCGCGCGGCCAACGAACGTGCCGCGCTGGCTGTGCACGGCACCGGCCTGGGCACCTGGGAGATCGACCTGCGCAGCGGCACCACCTTCTGGGACGAACAGATGTGGCAGTTGCGCGGCCTGGCGCCGCGCGCCGCCGCGCCGAGTGAAGGTGAACGCCGCGAGCTCATCCACCCCGATGACCGCGCGCTGGTCGACGCCAAGCTGGCCCAGGCCATTGCCGATGCCGGCCCGGCGTACTACGAATTCCGCTGCCGCCTGCCCGATGGGCAGTGGCGCTGGCTGGCCTCGCGCTCACTGGCGCAGCGCGACGAGCAAGGCAATACGATTGGCCGCCTGGGTGTGAACTGGGACATCACCGACACCAAGAACGCTGAAGGCGCACGCCACGAACGCGCCGTGGCCGAACGCGACAGCCGGGCCAAGTCGCAGTTCCTGGCGCGCATGAGCCACGAACTGCGCACGCCGCTGAACGCCGTGCTGGGCTTCACCCAGATGCTGCAAAACGACGGCGAAAGCTCCAGTGCCGAAACACGCAGGCGCCGGCTCGACCACATTCGCGCGGCCGGGCAACACCTGCTGTCGCTGATCAACGATGTGCTCGACCTGTCCAGCCTGGAAGGCGGCGAGGTACGGGTGCAGTTGGGCCCGGTGGCGCTGGGCCCGCTGGTCAACGAAACGCTGCCGTTGGTGGAAGAGCTGGCGCGCCAACGCAAGGTGAAGCTGCGCGTGGGCAACGTGGCCGGCTCGGCCCAGGCCGACGCCACGCGGCTGCGCCAGGTGCTGCTGAACCTGCTCACCAACGCCATCAAATACAACGCCGCGGGGGGCTCGGTCACGGTCAGCGCCGAGCCGCGCGCCGAATGGGTGGTGCTGCGCATCAACGACACCGGGCGCGGCATGAGCGACGAGCAATTGCGCCATGTCTTCGAGCCGTTCAACCGCCTGGGGCTGGAGCAAGAAGAGATTGAAGGCACGGGCATCGGGCTGGCCATCGTCAAGGCCCTGGTTGAACGCATGGGCGGCTCGGTGCACGTGGACAGCACACTCGGCGTGGGCAGCGTGTTCGAGCTGCGCCTGCCCCTGGCCGCGCCGGCGGCCGAGCCGGCGCGCGGGGCAGCCGGGGCAGCGGCGCAGCGGGTGCACCTGGTCGGCACGCGCCGGCCCGGTGAGCGGCCGACTCTGCTCTACATCGAAGACAACCCGGTCAATGTGCTGATCGTTGAAGAACTGGTCAACCAGCGCACCGGGCTGCAATTCAGCGCCGCTGTCGATGGCACCAGCGGCGTGGCCCGCGCGCGCGAACTGCGGCCCGACCTGATCCTGGTGGACATGCAGTTGCCTGATTTCGACGGCATCGAGGTGCTGCGGCGGCTGCGCGCCGACCCGTTAACGAAAGACATCACCTGCATTTCACTTTCGGCCAACGCCTTGCGCCAGGACGTGGACGCGGCCCTGGCCGCCGGCTTTGCCGATTACTGGACCAAGCCGCTGGACTTCAAGGCCTTTTTGACGGCGCTGGACGGCCTGTTCGGCCCGGCCGCGGCGGCCGATATGGCCGGGTTCGATTGAACCTAGAAACGGCAGTTGGACGCGCCCGAGCGGGCCGTGATGCGGTGTGCTGGCAAGGCGCGACGACGACGCAGGCTCATGCCTGCCAGGAGGAGCA
>JAYUQE010000274.1:0-11140 GCA_043756905.1 Burkholderiales bacterium
GCGCTGGTGGACGCTGAAGTCGCCACCGAAGTCGACGCGCGCAGCGACAAGCCCATCCTGCGCATCAGCCGGCGCCAGCATGGCAACGTCAAGGCCAGCGTCATCACCCAAGACTTCGTGCACGGCGCCGACTACGCCGCGCTGATGGAAGCCGGCGTCACCTTCAAAGACTTGTTAGGCCCCGAAGCCGTCGTGCGCCGCGGCGAGGGCGAGCGCATGAAAGAGCAGCAGGTCGACGACTTCCGCGCCGCCATGGCCTGGCTGTTGGCGCAGGCCGAGCACGCCGTGGGCCGCCAGCGCTACAAGGGCCTGGGCGAGATGAACCCCGAGCAGCTGTGGGAAACCACCATGGACCCCACCGTGCGCCGGCTGCTGCGCGTGCAAATCGAAGACGCCATCGAAGCCGACCGCGTGTTCACCATGCTTATGGGCGACGAGGTCGAGCCGCGCCGCGAGTTCATCGAAAGCAATGCCTTGCGGGCGGGCAACATCGACGTGTGACGATTCGCCACGGGCCTGGGCGGACTCGAAAGCGGCGCCCCGGGTTCAGCAAGGGAGCCGGTCTTCGTGGGCAACCCGGAACAACAAGCTCGACAAGGCATTGACCGATTGCTGGCTACGGCTGGCTGGGCCGTGCAATCAGTCGATAGCGTGAAGCTGTACGCCGCGCACAGCGTGGCGATCCGCGAGTTCCCGCTTGAGCCCGGCCACGGCTTCGCCGACTACCTGCTCTATGTTGGTGGCACGGCCTGCCTGCCCGCCAGCCCACCGGCGTGGCACTGGCCGTTGCCTTTTCTGTACGAGTCCACCGGCAACGAAACACACTTCACCCAGGGTGAGCGACCCGGGCCCAGGCCGTGAACGCGCCGCGACCGGATGTCGATATGCAACGAAGAATCGTCGCCGAAGTCGAGGCCAAGGTCGATGCCAACCTGAAGCGCGCTCAAGCGCTGCGTCAGGCAGTGCTGGGGCAGGCATTCTCGTTGGACTAAGGAGCCGCAAATACTAATGAAGCATCGAGTCGCAGATCTGGAAATCCCAACGGGTGAACCGTTCAAGTTCGATGCGCTGAAGCGACAGCCAATTGTTGAGTTCCTCGCCGATCTCGTTAAGCGGCTTGAAGGCCCGTTTGTGTTGGCGCTTGATTCGCCGTGGGGAACGGGCAAGACGACAGTCGTCCGCATGTTGCAGGCGACGCTTGCTCAAGCAAACGTGCAATGTGTCTACTTCAATGCATGGAAGGTCGACTATGTGGCGGATCCACTGGTCGCTTTGGTGTCAGCAATCGACGAATTGAAAGTCCAAGTCGTGGGCACCGGGGCGAGCTTCAGGGCTCACATGGGCAGAGTCAAGAGAGTCACAACAGCCGTCGCAAAGCGAGGTGTGGTGGCGGCGGTGAAAGCCGCGACTTTGGGCGCACTTGACCTGGAGGAAGAGGTAGAGGCCATCGCTGCAGAAGCAACCGGCGAGCTTGCCGGCGACTTGGTGGATGCGTTCCAAAAGGAGAAGGCCTCCTTGGAGCAATTTAGGCGCGAACTTCAGAAGGCCGTAGCCCAGCTAGGCGAAGCAGGGAAGGCGAAGACATTGGTTTTTCTCGTCGACGAGTTAGATCGTTGCCGACCGTCGTTTGCCATCGAAATGCTGGAGCGCATCAAGCATCTATTCGACGTACAAAACATCGTCTTTGTCCTGTCCATCGACAAGTCGCAGCTTGAGGCAAGTACTGCCGCAGTCTATGGAGAGAAGATCAATGCGCGCGAGTACCTGCGACGTTTCATTGATCTTGAATTTGGCCTGCCGCCGATTGGCTCCAAGGGCCATACGAAGACCTTGATGGCGCGGTTCGATTTTTCAGAACACTTTGCCGCTCGGGTCCAGATCAATGAGCTTCGGTCGGATGAGTTTCAGTTCATCGGCGCTTTTTCAGCCGTCGCTGACATCTTTACGCTATCGCTGCGTGCCCGAGAGCGTTGCATTGCGCGGCTCAAAATCATTCTTGATCAAACACCGCCCAATGGATTTCTCGATCCAATCCTGATCGCTTTTTTGATCGTTGTCCGGATCAAGAACCCACAGTTTTTCGAAGAGTTGGCCACAGGGCGCGCAGGGTCAGATGAGGCCGTGAACCTTTTACGAGGGCTTCCAGGCGGAGAAGAATTTTCAGTTCTACCAGCGCGTGGTGCAGCGCTTGTCGGCGGATTTGAAGATCCCATTTCAACTCAGTCGCGAGTTGTACCGAAAGGACGACACCATCGTGCACGAGGCCCTGCGCGAGGCGGTGGTCAATTCACTGATCCATGCCGACTACCGGGGCCAAGGCGGCATCGTGATCGAGCGCTATCCAGACCGTATTGAACTGTCGAATCCTGGCTCGCTGCTGGTGTCGCGCGAGCAACTGCTGCGCGGTAGCGTGAGGGAATGTCGCAACAAGAGCCTGCAACTGATGTTCCAGATGATCGGTGGCGGCGAGAAGGCGGGCTCGGGCATGGACAAGATTCGCTCGGGGTGGCGGTCTCAGCACTGGCGGTCGCCCAAGGTCAAGGAGGCTTTGCAACCCGACCGGGTGAAGCTGGTGTTGCCGATGGTCAGCCTGATTCCGCCAGATGTGGAAGAGGCACTGCGACAACGCTTTGGCGGGCAATTCACTCGGCTGAACAAGACAGCAGTGCAGGCGGTGGTGACGGCGCAAGTGGAAGGCAGTGTGACCAATGGCCGGCTGCAAGAGATCACCGGCGAGCACCCGAAGGACATTACCGATGTCCTTCGAGCCCTGATGCGCGATGGGCTGCTGACCCAGCAGAACCAGCGGCGTTGGGCGAGTTACCGGGTTGCCGAGGAGTCCCCCCAATCGCCCGGCGGCTCCCCCCAAAGCGCCGAGGAACTCCCTGCATCGCTGGCAGCGCTACTGCCACTGGCCGTGCCGGCGCGAACCAAGAAAAAGCTGCCGGCCGCGCGAATGCGGGAAGTCATTCTGTCGCTGTGCGAAGGCCGCTGGCTTGCGGCGGGCGAAATTGCCCTCTTGGTCGCGCGCGACGCCGAGAAACTTCAGTCCCGCTTCTTGACGGCAATGGTCCGTGAAGGCCTGCTGGAACTGCGGCACCCGGATGTTCCCAACCGGCCGGATCAGGCCTACCGATCTCTCGGTACAAAAACATGAACGCCTCCACCCTCGTCCAGAAACTCTGGAACTACTGCAACGTCTTGCGCGACGACGGCAAGACACCTTGGCCGACAGCGACAACCTGCCGCCGCCCGACGTGATCGCGCAGGAGATCGTTGACGATCTGGAGGCGGCGTTGGAACCGTTCAGGTTGATCGCCGCCGATCTGGGCACCGCGCCGTGATCACCACCTGAGCGCCACCCGACCCCCCCAGAAACCAGCCCGCTTTACCCCAACCCTTTGGGATGGCTTTCCCCCCGCCACGGCGCACTATGTTTGGCTTTAAGGGGGCAAAAATGAAGATCCTGGTCACCGGCGCCACAGGGCGGCTGGGTCGGCGCCTGGTGCCCTTGCTGCTGCAGGCCGGCGCGCGGGTGCGCATCATGACGCGCCAGCCCGACGGTGACGCCGCGCGCGCGCTGGGCCTGCTGGGGGCCCAGGTGGTGCGCGGCGATCTGCTCGACGCCGCCTCGCTGGCCCGGGCTTGCACGGGCATGCGCCGCGTGCTGCTGGGTGCGCATGCGCTGCTCGGGCGCGGCCGGGGTGCCAGCGAGCGGGTCGATGGCGTGGGCCAGCGGGCGTTGATCGACGCTGCGTGTGCGGCCGGCGTGCGCCGCCTGGTGCTGGTGTCGGCCCTGGGCGCGGGGCCAGACCACCCGGTGGACTTCTTCCGCACCAAACATGACATTGAAGAGGCCTTGCGCCGAAGCGGGCTCGAACACACCATCCTGCGACCCTCGGCATTCATGGAATGCCACGCCCACTTGTTCAATGGCCGCCAAGTCCTGGAGCACGGCTTCACGCTCATCCTGGGCAGCGGCAACAAGCCGCGCAATTTCATCTGCGCTGACGACGTGGCCCAGTTCGTGGCCGAGGCCTTGTTGCAACAGTACGCCGACGACGCGGTGGTTGAACTCGGCGGCCCGGGCAACCACAGCAACAACCAGGTGGCCGCGCTGTATGCGCACGAAGCGGGCGTGCCCTTGCGTGCCTGGCATCTGCCGGCGGCGGCCTGTGCCGCGCTGGCGGCGCTGGCCAAGCCCGTGCACCCGGGTGTAGCGCGCATCCTGCGGTTAGGCGGCCTGGCTGATGATGCGTTGAGCGAGCAGTTCGATGCCACGGCCTTGCAGCAACGCAGCCCGCAGGTCCGCCTCACGTCGCTGGAACGCTTTGTGCGCGAGCAGGTGCTGGCCTGGCGTTCGGCGCGCGCCGCTGCGACCCTGGCGCGCTGAGGTTTTCAAAGCCCATGCGTCGGTGCCAAGCGCCGGCGCAAGGCCGCCGCCAGCCCCAGGCCCGCGGCGCAGCAGGCCCCGGTGGCCAGCCAGGTCCACTGCCAACCGCCGGCCTGGCTGGCAACCCAGGCCACCGCGGGTGGGCCGAAGAACTGGCCGGCCGCTGAACATTGCTGCATCAAACCCACCGTGGTGGCCACGGTGGCCTCGCCAGGCGCCAGGCGCACGGCCAGGCTGAACAGCGTGCCCGGAATGACGCCGCCCACGGCCGAAAACACCAGCACGGCGGCAAAGCGCAGCGGCGCGTTCAGGCCGGCGCCGCCCACCTCGGCAAAGGCCGCCGCCGCGGTGAGCGCCATGGTGGCGTAGCCCGCGCTCAGCAGCGTGGTGGCTGCCACGCCGCGGTGCAGCAGCCGCCCAGCGGCCACGTTGCCCAGCATGTTCACGGCCGCGGCCAGCGCCGTGAGCACGCCGGTGGCCGCGCCCGACAGGCCGGCCTGCGTGTAGATGGTGGGCAGGAAGCCCACCACCGCCAGCCACTGCCCGGCGTAGACCGCAAAACACAGCGACACCAACCACGGCCCGGGTGCGGCCAGGGTGTGTTGCAGCCGTCCCCGCCATGGCGCGTGTGCCCGGTTGTCCGCTGCAGCAAGGGGTTTGACGGCTGGCGCTGGCAGCGCGCGCGCCAGCCACAGCGCCATGGCCAGCGCCAGCGCGGCCAGCAGCCACCACCAGGCGCGCCAGCCCAGGGCCTGGATGCACAGCGGGCCCAGCAACAAGGCCAGGGCGGTGGCCAGGGGGAAGTAGGTGCCCCACAGGCCCAGCACCTTGTTCAGCCGTTGTGGCGGCACCAGTTGGCGCAGCAACCCGGGGGCGGGCAGCACCACCAACAGGAAACCGAACCCTTCACAGGCGCGAAGCAACATCAGCGCCTGGGCACTCTGGGCCAGCGCGCCCACGGCACTCACAAGCCCCAGCACGCTCAAGCCCAGCACCATGCTGCGCTTGGCGCCGATGCCATCAGCCAGCATGCCGAAGACCAGGCCCGTGCTCATGCCGGCCAGTTGCACCAGTGACAGCAAAAAGCCCGCCTGCACCAGGCTCAAACCCAGCGCCGCCTGCAGCGCGGTGATCGCAGGGGCCAGCTTGCCCACATGCAGCGCGGCGCACACGCCGGCCAGGATCACCAGCGTGGCGGGGTGGGTGCGGGCAGTTGCTGGCATGGCGAGCCGAGTATGCCCAGGCCGTTTAGCGTGAAATCAACGCGAACCTCGGCGTAGCATTTGCTGCCCCTGGTTTGATGCCACCGCCCGCCATCCCGCCCACCATTCCGCCCGCTGTTGCCCGCCATTGCCCGCATTGACTTCACCCGCCCCTTTGCGCAGCCGCATTCGGCTGGCCCTTGACCTCATCCGCTTCGACCGCCCGGCCGGCTGGCTGCTGCTGTTGTGGCCCACGCTGAGTGCGTTGTGGATTGCGGCCGATGGCTTCCCGGGCTGGCACTTGTTGGGCGTGTTTGTGTTCGGCACGATCCTCATGCGCAGCGCCGGTTGTTGCGTCAACGACGTGGCCGACCGCGACATCGACCAGCACGTCAAGCGCACGGCGCAGCGCCCAGTCACGCGCGGCGCGGTGAGCGTGCGCCAGGCGTTGGGCTTGGGCGCGCTGCTGGCGCTGGTGGCGTTTGCGCTGGTGCTCACGACGAATGCGCCCACCGTGCTGCTGTCATTCGCCGCGCTGGCCGTGACCCTGCTGTACCCCTATGCCAAGCGCGTGCTGGCCATGCCGCAGGCGGTGCTGGGCGTGGCCTTCAGCTTTGGCATTCCGATGGCCTTTGCGGCGGTGCAGGGCGGCATGGAATTCAGCCTGCGCGCCGTGGCCGATGCGGTGCCGCTGGCCGCCTGGGCGCTGCTGCTGGGCAACCTGTTCTGGGTGCTGGCCTACGACACCGAATACGCCATGGTCGACCGCGATGACGATGTGCGCCTGGGCATCCGCACTGCGGCGCTGACGCTGGGCCGCTTCGACGTGGCCGCGGTGATGCTGTTCTATACGGTGTATCTGGCCAGTTGGGCGGTGCTGGGGCGCTGGCTGGGCCTGGGCGGCTGGTTCCTGCTGGCCATTGGCGTGGCCGCGGCGCAGGCGCTGTGGCACTTCACGCTCATCAAGACCCGTAGCCGCGAAGGCTGCTTCAAGGCCTTCCGCCTGAACCACTGGTTAGGGTTCACGGTCTTCCTGGGGGTGGCGGCGGATCTGGCCTGGCGCTATCCAGGTTAGCGAGGCTAGCGCCGGGATGACCAAGTCTGATGATGACGACATCGACACCGAGACTCGGTGGGTCGAAGACCTGCAGCATGAACTGCGCGGGCACCGCATCAGCAGGTTGACCACCAGGCACGAGGACAGCGCCGATCCGGCGAGCGGGCGGCGCTGAGACTGAACAGGGCGGCCTGTCGATCACCGCCAGCACTCAAAGCACGAAGTCGGCCCCGGTCAGCGTGTACTGCCCGATCAGGACGATCTCGAAGTCTGCACCGAGTCTGGTGTCGACGTTGCCGTACACATGGGTCGAAGTTCCATCGAACTCGTATCGCAGTTGCCCTGGCGCGTTGAAGGCGGCGGTACCGATGAAGGTGAACTGATCATTGCCCCTGACACGGGAATTGGCGTCGATGAGGGATACGTCTATCGCGTCAATGCCGCGCTCGAAATCAGTGATCACGTCGGCTCCAAGTCCAAGAGGGCTGTCCCCTGCGTTGAAGATGAACACGTCGCGATCGACGCCGCCCGTCAAGTCGTCTTGACCGTCGCCGCCGGTCAAGCGGTCTTCGCCGCGGCCGCCGTTCAGGATGTCATCGCCTCTGCCTCCGATGAGCGTGTCATTACCCCCCAAGCCGTTCAGGGTGTCGTTGCCAGCCAGTCCGTCGAATGTGTTCACCCCATCGTTGCCATTCAGCACGTCGTCTCTTCGTGAAGCGCTGCCGGGGCCGTCTCCGTTGAGCAGCTCGCTTGGCGTGCGCGTTTGATCGCTGAACTGAACGAAGCTGATTCCATCGGCGATGTCAGTGCCCAAGGGGGAGCGATCGCGGAGATCGACGACCTGCATCCGGCCATCGAAGTATTGCGTGATCTGGAAATCGTCGCGCACACCGTCGTAGAAGATCGTCGTGGTGCTTCCCGCTCCGCCATTGAGTGTGTCGTTGCCCGCCCCTCCGGTCAGCCAGTTCGTTCCTGAACCGCCGTCCAGAATGTCCTCTCCTTCATTGCCCTCGAGTCGGTCGTCGCCCCCTAGTCCTTCGAGCTTGTTGCTTGCTTCGTCGCCTCTGAGCGTGTCGTTGGAACTCGATCCGATAACGTTCTCGATCGTCGACAACTGCTCGAAGAGATGGATGTTCTGCGCGACACCGAACCCCCGCAGGTCGACGTCTATGCCCAACAACAGATTGCGGTAGGACACCGTGTCGTTGAGACCAGCCCCTCCGTCAAGGTAATTCGTCTCGACTCCGACGTCTTGGGCTCCGATCCCGCCTTCGAGGAAATCGTCTCCGTCTCCGCCTTTCAGGATGTCGTCCCCCGCTCCGCCATACAGTACGTCATCGCCGTCCTGGCCGTAAAGGATGTCGTCTCCGTCTCCACCGAACATGGTGTCAATGCCCGTGCCCAATTCGTTCGGAGCCGTCGTCGTCCCACCGTACATCGTGTCGTTACCTGTGCCGATGATGGGATTCTCGATCGACCCACCATAGATGGTGTCGTCCGTCTCGAAGCCAAAGAGGGGAGCGTCGTCGCCATTCGTTCCATAGACAATTGCCATGATTTCTCTCCTTGCTGTTGATGAGCATGGGTCGCTCACGTTGTCGAACCTCTCAACGTCGTCTTCACTGACGATCCTTCAAGACCGTCTTCACGACATTGAGCGTGTAAAAAACATCCACCGCGAACCCGTTGGCGTTCGTGCCGCGAATTCCGAGGTGGTGCGTGCCCTGCGGCAGGCTGCGCAACATCACGTAGTAGCCGTCATCCACCGAAGGCGAGTGGATCAGGCCCGCGAGGCAATCTGCACCGAACAGGTTTGCCAGAGGGAACGCCGTCGCGAAAACCTCGGAGCGAACGCGGCGCAAGCTGGTGACCGGCCGGTTGTTGAGCAGGACCGACAAGCCCGTTGCCCCATCGATGTCGCGCGCGGCAAGGGCTCGCAGCTCGGCGACCGAGAGCACCAGTGCGTCGCAGACCGGGGTGTTGATCCACACGGTGTTGATCACCGGGAAGAACAGCGGGACGCCTTCCGGCACGGTGCAGGTGCGCACGGTAGGCACTCCCGTGGTGCTGCCTGCCAGGAACCACACCGGCCCGCGCTGCCCGACCATGCAGTGCGCGCCCGTCGTATCTGAAACGGGGTTGACGGCTGCCGGTATCGACAGCGCCCATTGCCACCACTGCGCGCTCAGTTCCCTGAACGATTCGCTCGTGTCGTCGGCAGCGAATGCCGGCGTGGCCAGGGCCGCCAGCACCATCGCGGCCGTGCCCAGAAGACGTGTCTTGACGTTCATGACTTGCTCCTTGAAGTGTTGAAGGTCGGTCAGTCGCTTGGCCACTGCCGGCTGCTTCAGCGCCACGGCCACTTCGGCCGGGGCGTCAACTATCCTTGCTGGCAACGCCGGGCCGCGCTTTTCTAGCGGGTGCGAATGATGTCGATGGAGGTGCCGCTCGACGCGGTCACGAACCCGAAGATGCCCGAGCCCTGGTTGACGTTCTCGGGGCTGAACAAGTCGAGCCCGTCGAGCACCAGCGTGCCGACGATCGAGGTGCTGTTTCTGACCGAGCCGGTCGACTTCACCATGGTGCGCGAATAGGGCGAAGTGGCGACGTACATGTACTTGTCGGTGGTCAGCTCGCCGCCGCTCCAGGTGAGGTTGGCCACCGCCGTCTTGGTGTTGCCGAACTCGTCCATCATCACCACCGTGCCCTTGACGTTGGCGGCGTTGAGGGTGTTGTGGATCGAGATGACCGGCGCCTCGTCGGCGCCCGACATGAAGGTGAACTCGCCGGTGCAGAAGTTGTACGTGCTCATCTGTATCCGCACGATGGGCATGAACACCGAGGTGTTGTTGGTGCGGGTCATGCTCTCGCTGCCAAACACCTCGACCGCCCGCTGCGAGCAGCCGTCAGCGCCGTACTCGTAGTAGCTGGCATAGGCGAAGGCGCCGCGAGTCATCACCCGGTACACGGTTGTGGCCGGCGCCGTAGCGGCGGCGACTTTGTCGCGCTCGCTTGCGGGCGACGTGGCGTCAGGGTCTCCCCCGCCGCAGGCGGCCAGAAAGGCAAACGTTGCGCACGCCAGCATTGCGCGAAGCATTGCCGAGGTGCAAGTAAAGGTTGCTCTTTCATTCATGTCTTGCTCCCTGATCGGTTGGTGGATGGTTCGCCGTGGGCGCGATCCGCCCCGTCGTCGATCAGCGAATCTTCAAGTTGTACGTCCCCTCGCTCGAGCCGAGCACGTCGCTCACCACGCGCACCAGCAGCACGTGGTCGCCGCGCGGTGGCGGATCGATGAACACCCAGTGCCCATCGGACACGCCCAGTTGCGGTGAGCCGGTGATGCAGGGGTCGACACCGGTCAGGCCCGCCGCGCCGGTGAAGCCAAAAATTGGCGTCGCAACGCGGCGCACCTTCAGCGCTCTGGCGTCGAGCTGCGCATCGACGAGGCTCACCCCATCGATGAAGGGCGCAATGCCGGCCAGCAGGAAGACCTCGAGGCTCTGGCCCGGCGCGGGTTTGAACGATGGGTCCGGACACGGAAAGTCGTTGAACACCGCGAACAGCGGCACGATGATCGCCCGCCCGGCGGGAATCACGCATGAACGGCTGAACGACGGTACGACCGGGCCGCCGACGAACCAGAAGCCGTCTGGCTGGTTGATGCCGCAGTTGAGGCCTTCGTCGTCTTCTGCAGGCGTGACGCCCGGCGGGATCGACACCAGCCTTTGCCAGAAGCCCTGCGTCAGCGCGGCGACGCTTTGGCCGCGCCAGACTTCGCCTGCCGCCTGCGCGGCCTTGACCGCAGCCGCGCTGCGCGCAGCCTGGGCGCTGACGTGCGCGGCGCCGGCGTGCGCTCGCGCCGCGCCCAGCGTTCCCGCGTTGCTGGGGCCGGTTGCCGCCAGCAGCAGGCAACACATGCCAGCAACGGCGGTCGCGATGAGGCTGCGCCGGTGCCCGTGGACGCGGGAGGCTGTCGTCTTCACTTCACGCTCGGCCTGGTGGAATCGCCCGAACCTGATGATCGCTTTCATTGCTCTCTCCTTGCACGAGTTCATGAGTTCCGCCGAGTGCCGGCCGTGGTTCCCGAGCCGCGGCGCTGTCCGCCACGTTCGAGCCAAGAATGGACGACCCCGACACGCTTGCACCTACAGATGACTTACGGATTGCAAATTTCGCAAGATGCAGCCAGTGGCCGGCGGGTTCAGTCGGGTTTGATGTGCGCCCGCTCGACTCGACCTCGCCCAACTGCTCAAGCCATTGCTCGTCACCGAATCTGGTGACAACGATGTGCTGGCTGGCGATCTGGGAGGTCATCACATGCTCCTTTGCACGTCCCCAGACCGATCAAGCATGGACGGCGCAGGCAAGGGCGCATCTACAGATCACTTACCCTAAGAACCGCAGTTGATCCCATGCGAATGCCGGGAAGGCCAGCACTGGCGAGGGTTTGATGGCATTTGGCAAACTCACCCGATGGGTGAAGCAAAC
>JAYUQE010000275.1:0-3926 GCA_043756905.1 Burkholderiales bacterium
GAGACGCGCTCGTTGGTCTGCGCCATACCGGTGACCAACACCTGCTGGCCGTTTTGCTTGATGCCGGTGAGGTACACGCCTTCGGGGGTTTGTTTGACCAGTTCGTCGAGCAGGTACACCGGCGTGTTGCGGTCGATTTGCAGGCCTTCAACCGCCTTTTGCCGCGCCTTCAGCGCCTCGATTTCAGCGCGCAAGGTGGCGATGTCTTTGATCTGCGATTCCAGCCGGGTGATTTCGGCCTTGAGGAATTCGTTGCGCGATTGCTGCGCCGCCGTGAGTTGCTTGAGCACCGTGAACCAGGCGCCGGCGATGAGCAACCCGAGCACGGCGCACAGGCCCAGCATCACGAAGAAGGCGCGCTTGCGCTGCTGGCGCTTTTCTTCGCGGTGGGGCAGCAGGTTGATGAGGATCACTGCACGAACCTCCGCATGGCCAGGCCACAGGCCGTGAGGTATGAAGGCGCTTCGCGGCGCACGCGGGCTTCGCGCACGGCCGAGCCGAGCTTCATGTTTTCAAACGGGTTCACCACTTGCGAGGCAAAGCCGGTGAGTTCAGTGACGCGATCCTTCAGCCCCGGCAGGGTAGCGGTGCCACCAGCCAGCATCACGTAATGCACCTTGTGGTGCGGCGTGCTGGTGAAGAAGTACTGCAAGGCGCGGCCGATTTCCTGTGACAGGCTGTCGACGAAAGGCGCCAGGATGGTGCTTTCATAGTCTTCAGGCAGGTCGTTGGCGAGCTTCTTTTGCTCGGCCTCCTCAAACGAGAAGCCGTACTGGCGCGAAATGAGCTGGCTGAGCTGCGAGCCGCCGAAGGCCTGGTCGCGGTCGTACAGCATTTCGTCATCGCGCAGCACTTTCAGGCTGGTGGTGTCGGCGCCAATCTCGAACAGCGCCACCAGGGCGTCTTTGCCCTCGTTGGGCAGCGCCGCGGCAATGCGGCTCATGGCCAGGCGCGAGGCGTGGCTCTCGATGTCCAGCACGATGGGCTTCAGGCCGGCGGCTTCTGCCAGGGCCTGGCGATCCTGCACCTTGTCTTTGCGCGAGGCAGCGATCAGCACTTCCACATCGCCCGGCGAATTGGGACTCGGGCCGATAACACAGAAGTCCAGGCTCACTTCGTCTAATGAGAAGGGAATGTATTGATTCGCCTCCGACTCGACCTGGATTTCCATCTCTTCTTCGCGCAACCCGGCCGGCAGCATGATCTTCTTGGTGATGACCGCCGATTGCGGCATCGCCATCACCACCTGCTTGGTCTTGGTGCCACTCTTGCCCACCACGCGGCGCACGGCCTCGGCGACCTCGTCGAACTTCTCGATCTGGCCGTCGGTGATCCAACCCTTCTCGAAGGGCTCGTGGGCAAAGCGCTCGAGCACAAACTCGCCGGCAGGGGTCTGACCCAGCTCCACCAGCTTGACGCTGGATGAGCTGATGTCCAACCCAATCACCGCAGGATGTTTGCGACCCCGAAACAGGTCTGAAAGGCTCACGAGAAGGCGCTCCCCATGCGCACCCGGTGGATGCGGCATAGTTAATGAAAGTTACTTACTTAAGAAGTTACTTCAATGCTAGCAGTAAAGGTATTGCTGTTCATAGCAAAACCGGCAGCCTCAGTCTGGCCTGACTGGCCTTTGCGGAAGGGTTGATCAACACCCAAAAGACCCCCCTTCTTGCACCCGGTGACAGGCGCGACAGCGGCGTTGCGACTTGGCTATACAGCCCGGCGTGGCCACGCCTCGGACCGCCTGGCGCGACGGGCCGGGGGAAGGTGGTTTCTATAATCGGTCCCTCCCGCTGCGGGAATGGCATGCCACCCACGGACAACCTCGCCCCCCCACCGCCCCCCGCCCCCCGTGCCCTGACACCGCTCAATGTGGTGGGCGGTGCGCTCGGCTGGTTGATCACTGGCGTGACGGCCCTGGTGGTGGCCTTGTTGCTGGTGCTGGCCGTGGCGCTGGCGGTGGCCTACCCCAACGTGCCCGAAATCAGCGGCCTGACCGACTACCGCCCCAAGCTGCCGATGAGGGTGTACGCGGCCGACGGCGTGCTGCTGGGCGAGTTTGGCGAGGAGCGGCGCAATTTCATGCCGATCGCGCAGATTCCCGCGCTGATGAAGAACGCGATTCTCTCGGCAGAGGATTCACGCTTCTATCAGCACGGCGGGGTCGACTTCAAAGGCGTGCTGCGCGCCGCGCTGGAAAACCTGCGCGACGTTCGCAATACCCAGGGCGCTTCGACCATCACCATGCAGGTGGCGAAGAACTTCTACCTGTCCACCGAGCGCACCTACACGCGCAAGATCTACGAGTTGCTGCTGACCATGAAGATCGAGGCCTTGCTGAGCAAGCAGCAGATTCTCGAGCTGTACATGAACCAGATTTATCTGGGTCAGCGCGCTTTCGGTTTTGCCGCGGCCAGCGAAATCTACTTCGGCAAGAACCTCAAGGACATCAGCGTGGCCGAGGCCGCCATGCTGGCCGGCCTGCCGGTGGCACCTTCGGCCTACAACCCGGTGGTCAATCCGCAGCGCGCCGCCCAACGCCAGCGCTTCGTGCTTGGGCGCATGCTTGAGCATGGCCACATCACGGCCAGCGAGTTCGAGGCCGCGCGCACCGAGCCGCTGCGCCTGCGCCTGCAGGCCGACGTGCCGGTGCACGCCGAGTACGCGGCTGAGGCGGCGCGCCAGTTGGTGTTTGCCCAATACGGCGCTGACGCCTACACGCGCGGCCTGAATGTCTATACAAGCATCGTGTCCACGGAGCAGGCCGCGGCCTACAAGGCGCTGCGGCGTGCGTTGATGGGCTACGAGCGGCGCCAGCAGTACCGCGGGCCGGAGGCCTATGTCGACCTGCCGGCCGACGCCCGCCTGCTCGATGCCCGCGTGGCCGAGGCCCTGGCCGACCATGCCGACAGTGACGAACTGCGCGTGGCCGTGGTGCTGGAAGCCACGCCGCGCAAGGTGGTGGCGATGTTCGATTCAGGCCAGACCATCACGATCACCGGTGACGGGCTACGGCCGGTGGCGTCTGGCCTGGCCGCCAACGCCGGGCCGAAGGTGCAGATACGCCGCGGCGCGGTGGTGCGCGCCTTGCAAGGCCCCAAAGGCGATTGGTTGCTGACGCAGATGCCCGAAGTGGAAGGCGCCTTTGTGGCCCTGAACCCGAGCACGGGCGCCATCCGCGCCATGGTGGGCGGCTTTGACTTCAGCAGCAGCAAGTTCAATCACGCGACGCAGGCCTGGCGCCAGCCGGGCTCCAGCTTCAAGCCGTTCATCTATTCGGCCGCGCTCGAACGCGGCTTCACCGCCGCCACGCAGATCAACGACGCTCCGCTGTTTTTTGACGCCGGGGCCACCGGCAGCCAGCCCTGGGAGCCGAAGAACTATGACGGCAGGTTCGAGGGGCCGATGGCGCTCAAACGCGGCCTGGCCAAGTCGAAGAACATGGTCTCGATCCGCGTGCTGCAGTCGGTCGGCGCGCCGTTCGCGCAGCAATGGGTCACGCGCTTCGGTTTCGACGCCGACAAGCACCCGGCTTACCTGACCATGGCGCTGGGTGCGGGCTCGGTCACACCGCTGCAGATGGCCTCGGCGTACAGCGTTTTCGCCAACGGCGGCTACCTCGTCGGCCCGCGTTTGATCGATCGCGTGGTCGACTCCAAGGGGCGGGTGCTCCAACAGTCACCGCCCCCGGTGCTGGACGAATCGATGCGCACGCTCGACGCGCGCAATGCCTTCGTGATGACCAGCCTGCTGCAGGAGGTCACGCGTGCGGGCACCGCCGCTCGCGCGCAGGCCACGCTCAAGCGCAGTGACATCTACGGCAAGACAGGCACCACCAACGACTCGATGGACGCGTGGTTTGCCGGCTGGCACCCGAGCCTGGTGGCCGTCGTCTGGATGGGCTACGACAACCCGCGCAAGCTCGG
>JAYUQE010000276.1:0-1552 GCA_043756905.1 Burkholderiales bacterium
GCTGCAACGGCCTGCTGCAAGGCGGCCGGCAGCACGCCGGGCCGGGCGGTGACGTGGGCCTGCGCCGTCGCCAGGTTGACGCTGGCTTGCATCACGCCGGGCACCTTGGCCAAGGCACGCTCCACACGCTTGACGCAACTGGCACAGGTCATGCCCTCGATGGGCAGGGTCAGTGTGGTGGCGGTGTTCACCGCGGCACTGTACGGTGCGCCCGCGCGGCTTGCATGAGGAAGGTCAATCCTGCGCCGGCTCGAACCGCGACCGTGGCCAGGGCTTGACAATGCGCCTTGCGGCCGCACCTGGCTGTGATCTACCCCTGAAGGCAACCGCCATGATTGAACTTACCTTGCCCGACATGACCTGTGGCCATTGCGTCAAGAGCGTCACCGCCGCGGTGCACAAGCTCGACGCCGCCGCGCGCGTGGACATCGACCTGCCCAGCCACCGCGTGCGCATTGAAACGCCGCTGGCCGAAACGGTGGTGAAGGCAGCGCTGGCCGAAGAAGGCTACCCGGCAGCGAGCTGACGCAACGCCTGCTCAACCATCTGGCTGGGCTGGCCACCCTGGATGAGGTGGCGGTCGTTGATGATCACTGACGGCACGGCCGTGATGCCCAGGCTGTGCCAGCGCCGCTCAAGCGCGCGCACTTCGTCAGCATATTGGCCGCTTTGCAGCATCGTGCGCGCGCCCTCCACATCGAGCCCCAATTCAGCCACCAGGCGCAGCAGCACCTCGCTCGCGCCCGGGTTCTCGCCCTGGCCGTGGTAGGCCTTGAGCAGCGCCATCTTCAAGCTGCGCTGCGCTTGAGCGCTGTGCAGCCCGGCCCAGTGCAGCAGGCGGTGGGCGTCGAAGGTGTTCCAGATGCGCGCGCGCGTGCCGAACTCGAAACCTTCGGCCGCGCCGCGCTGGCGAATCGTCTCGCGCGACGCCGCCAACTCTTCAGGTGAGCGGCCGTATTTGCGCGCCAGGTGCGCCATGGCGTCTTCACCTTCCGGCGCCATGTCGGGGTTGAGCTCGAACGGCTGGAAGTGCAGTTCAATGTCGATGTCCGAGCCAATGCGCTGCAGCGCCTGTTCCAGAGCGGCCAGGCCTACGGCGCACCAGGGGCAGGCCACATCGGAGACGAAATCGATCTTCATGGCGGTTCCTTCGTTCAAAACCCGCTGCCAGGTTGTTTGAGGAATTCAAGCTCTTCGGGCGTCGAGGCGCGCTGCAGCGCTGCGTTGCGATGCGGGAAGCGGCCGAAGCGGGCGACGATGTCCAAATGGCGCTGTGCCCAATCCACCAGGCCGGCCGCTTGCGCGTCGTCTTGCGCCAGTTGCTTGAACAGGCGCACGGCCTCCTGCTGGTCAGCCAGGCTTTCGGAATGCTCGAACGGCAGGTAGCTGAATTGGCGCTCGGCGCTGGCCATCGCTTTGTCATGGCTGTCGGCCACCAGCTTGCGCGCCAAGGCCAGGGCCTGGGCGTCGCCGGCAAAGGCGCGCGCGCTGCCGCGCAAGGTGTTGCGGGTGAACTGGTCGAGCACGATGATCAGCGCCAGCGCGCCGCGCG
>JAYUQE010000277.1:0-11092 GCA_043756905.1 Burkholderiales bacterium
CGGCCGGAATCAGCTTCGTGGTGGCGTTGAAGGCGCTCACGATGTGCCGGTTGCAGGGATAGGTGGGGTCGGGCATCAGCACTTCGCTGCCCACGTCGAGCAGCAGTGCGCAGGCCAGTTGCAGCGCGCCGGTGGCCCCGGCCGTGACCACGATTCGATGGGGCGAAACTTCCAGCCCATGCACGCTGCGGTAGTGCCCGGCGATGGCCTCGCGCAGTGGTGTGAACCCCAGTGCCGGCGTGTAGCCCATGGGCCCGGCACGCAGGGCACGTTCCAGCGCGGCAATGGCCAGGGGCGGCGCGCTGAAATCAGGCTCGCCCAGGCTCATGTGGATGATGCTGCGCCCGCTGTCCTGCATGGCTGTGGCGCGGCGGAACAGCGCCATGGCATGGAAGGGTTGGATCGCGTCGAGGCGCGCGGCGGTGGGGTAGGGCGTCATGGCGGTGGGCGGGTGAATGCGGCGTGGCGATGGTAGAGGCCAACCAAGCCCACCCACTGCCTGACGCCGCGGGCGCACAAGATCCCCACCGCAAAGGCCAGCAGCACCCGCCACCGGGGAGCGGTGGCGGGCAGTCAAAGGGCGGTCAGTCCAGGCCTGCTTCAGCCCGGCTTGTGCTCAGAGCCTGTGAATGAATCCGGCGCACCCGAGCGGGTGCACCAGGCGGTGTCGATCTAGGCGCAAAGCACAGCCATAGCGCGGGCTATGGCGAGCATTTGCAACGACGAGCGGCGCCGGCTGGGGTGGCCGAGCGGGTGTGCTGGATTTGTTCACAGGTTCTCACTGCACGCGTCGCGCAACGCACGCGCCAGCTCGGGCTGGCTGTGCTCGCAGCGCCGCGCAGCGGCCAGCATTCCGGGCCTGGCGCGCGCGCGGCCGTAGGCCAAAAGGCCTTGCCACACGGCGGCGGCCAGGCGCGCCACCATGCCACGCAGGCTGGCCGGGTGGGTGGCCCGTCTGGCCGGGCGGGCGGCGTCGCTGTCCAGCATCAGGCTATTCATGGCGCGTCCCCGGGTTGGCGCCAACCTGGCACGCGGCGAAGCAGCGCAGTTCCTGCGCCAGGGCAGGCATGTCGCGCTCGTAGTGGCGGGCCAAGGTCAAAAGCTCATCAATGTCGCGCTGCGCACTGCGCCGGCGCAGGCGAGCACGCCAGGCCTGGGCCAGGCCCTGCCAGGCGCCTTGGCAGCGGCCGAACATCTGCCCCACCCACCGGGCGCCGCGCGGCACGGCCACCCGCCGGGGAAGGTGAACCAATGTGCTCAAGCTGGACATGACGGTTTCCTTTCATCACAGGCTGCGGCGGAAAAGCCGCAGTGGCCTGAAGATTAGGGTTAATACCTACGTCCGTCCAATTGCAATGCAGAATCGGCCCATCACTGCTGTGAATGGAAGGTCAACGTGTCTGCCCTGCAACCCATCAACCTGCGCACCCTTGACCTGAACTTGCTCAAGGTCTTCGACGTGGTCATGGTCGAACGCAGCGTCACCCGTTCGGCGCAGCGCTTGCACATGACCCAGCCGGCGGTGAGCAATGCCCTGCGCCGCCTGCGCGACGCCACGAATGACGAGCTGTTCGTGCCCGGCGCCACCGGCATGGCACCCACGCCGCACGCCCAGCAACTGTGGCCAGTGGTGCGCGACGCGCTGGAACAACTCCACCTGGCCTTTGAGCCCACGCTTTTTAACCCGCAGCTTGAGGCGCGCAGCTTCACCCTGGCCATGGCCGACGCCACCGCTGCGCTGTTCGTGCCGCAATTGGTGGCGCTGCAGCAGGAAATGCAGGCGCGGGTCGATCTGCGCATCGTGCCGCTGACCACACGTGACCCGCGGCCGTTGCTGGAGCAGGGCCAGGCCGATGTGGCCGTGGGGTACTTCCCGGGTGTGCACGCCAGCCTGGCCGCCGCCGGCGACACGGCGCTGCTGCAGCATGACGCGCTGTACGTCTGCCCCTACGTGGCGGTGATGCGCCGCGGCCACCCCTTGGCCCCGCCTGGCGCCTTGACGCTGGATGCCTATTGCGCGGCGCAACACCTGCGCGTCAGCTTCGCCGGCAGGGCCCATGGTTTCGTCGATCAAGCGCTGGCCGGCATGGGCCGCGAGCGCCGGGTGGTGATGACGGTCAACCAGTTCTTCACCGCGGCCTGCGGCGTGCGCCGGTCGGATCTGATCACCGTGCTGCCGCGCAACTTCGTGCCGGCCACCGGTTTTGCCAAGCAACTCGTGTGCTGCGAGTTGCCGTTCGACATGCCATTGATCGAAGTCGGTTTGCTTTGGCACCGCCGCCACGCGGCCGATGTTGCTCACACCTGGTTGCGCCAGATGTCAGCCCAGGCGGCACAGCTCGTTTGCGCCCACCCCGACTGGGCCGACGGGGCCAGCAGCGCTGCGGCCTGAGGGCACCGTAGGCTGGGGCGAATGGTCGTTCTGCTACAACGCTGGCCCGGAGCCCAAGCGCTCGACCGACGCCTTCACGATGAAGACCGCACCCAGCCTTTCACCGCATGGTCGCGTGGCGCCGGCAGCGCTGTGATGGGTGGGCACGGTGGCCGCGCGCATCCTGACCCTGAACGCCGGCTCGTCGTCGATCAAGTACGCCTTGTTCGATGCCGCCGGCAACCTGAATGAGCCGCAGCGCAGCGGCCTGATCCAGGGCCTGGGCGTGGGTGGCCGTTCGCACCTGCGTGCGCTGCAAGACCTGCTGGGCCAGCTCGGCAGCGAACCTGTGGTGGCCGTGGGCCACCGCATCGTGCATGGCGGCACCCGGTTCGCCGCGCCGGTGCTGATCGACCAGCCGGTGTTCGACGACATCGCCGCGCTGCAAAGCCTGGCCCCACTGCACCAGCCGCACAACCTGGCCGGCGTGAGTGCGGCGCGCGTGGCCTTTGCCGAAGCGGCGCAGGTGGCCTGCTTCGACACCGCGTTTCACCACAGCATGCCCGAAGTGAACCAGCGCTTTGCCTTGCCGCAGGCGCTGCACTCCGCCGGCATTCGGCGTTATGGCTTTCACGGCCTGAGCTATGAATCGATCTGTGAACAGTTGCGCGGGCTGGGCCCACTTGCCGCGCAAGGCCGCATCGTCATCGCCCACCTGGGCAACGGCGCCTCGATGTGCGCGGTGCAGGGGTTGAAGTCGGTGGCCACCACCATGAGCTTCTCGCCGCTCGACGGCCTGCCCATGGGCACGCGCTGCGGCGCGCTCGACCCGGCCGTGGTGCTGCACCTGCTGCAGCGCGGCGGGCGCAGCGTCGACGAGGTGGCGCAACTGCTGGCGCGCGAATCGGGGCTGCTCGGGCTTTCCGGCGTGTCGGCCGACATGCGCGAGCTACAGGCCAGTGCCGCGCCGGGCGCGCAACTGGCGATTAACTACTTCGTCGAGCAGGTCTTGCAGCACCTGGGCAGCCTGGCTGCGGCCTTGCGCGGGCTCGACGGCCTGGTGTTCACCGGTGGCATCGGCGAAAACGCCGCTGGCCTGCGCGGGCGCATCGTCGAAGGCGCTGCATGGCTGGGTTGCCGGCTGGATGCCCAGGCCAACGCCGCGGCGGCGCCGGGCGTGATCAGCCTGCCTGACAGCCCGGTGCAGGTGCGCGTGTTGTGCACGCAGGAGGAGGCGGTGATTGCGCGGCATACAGCCGCGGTGGCCGGGTTTCGCGCAACTGTTTGCTGACGCGAAGATACTGTTTTCAGCATCCCGGCACCATTGAGCGCAATCAACAACATACTGCCATGACACTACCGAAATTCGTGACCTCGCCGCTGACAGGCCGAGATACTGCCTTGGTCAATACGCTGTCTTCGGCTCGTTCGATAGACGGGTACAGAAAGGAATTCAACTATGACGCAACGAAAGATTTTGCCGACATTCCAGAATTCGGAATCTATCAATGCGACACAGGTTATCGATTTTATTATTCGTTTACCCTGACAGGTGACGAATCGCTTTACCGTTGCCTGCAGCAGGGCTTTGAGGGTCATTACAAAGAAAGTAAATGGGAATACGACGCCGGGCTGGCGCAGGTGCGCGCCCAAGACCGGTTGTTGGATGTGGGTTGTGGCGAAGGAAGTTTTTTGGCCAAGGCCAAATTGAAGGGTGCGTTGGTATCGGGCATCGAACTCACTGGGGCGGCAGCGGCGGTGGCCCGCGGCAAGGGCATCACGGTGCATGAGGAACTGGTCGGCCAGCACGAAAAAGATGCCCACTACGACGTGGTCACCTAGTTTCAGGTGCTCGAGCATGTTGCGGACCCCTTGGTGTTCCTGCAGGGGTGGGTTCGCGTGCTGCGACCCGGTGGCACCCTCGTCATCGGTGTTCCGAACATTGATGGTTTTCTCAAGCTCGACCCAGACTGCCTGCTGAACCAGCCACCGCATCACATGGGCCTGTGGAACCGCGCCAGTCTGACCGCGGTGGCGCCGCTCATCGGCCTGGAGATCAAGGCCTTTGAGATCGAACCCCTGGCAGAACTGGGCTGGTATCAGGCGGTGATTGAAAACGCCTACCTGAAGTGGTGGCGCAAGCGCTTGTTTTACAAACTTGGCTTTGCAGACTTCCTGCGGCAATACATCCGGGAGAACGCCAACAGCATCGCGGGACATTCGATCCTGGTTGTCTACAAGAAGCCGCTTGCTCGGCGCACCTTCGTGGCGGCAGGGCTCAGAACGCAGCCGACTATGATGTGAACATGCTGCTATCCAAAACTCGCCAACGGCTGGTGTACCAAAGCCGACTGCGCATTTTCAAGGCCTTGCGTATCGACAAGGCACTCGGCGAGGCGCGCACCCTCGAACTTGAACTGCACATGGGCTTTCGTGGCCAATGGGCTGAACACCGGCGCTTTCAGTTTGAGCAAATCAAGGCCGCTGGGCTGAAGCCCGCTGATCGTTTGCTGGAGATCGGTTGCGGGCCGCTGACTTTGGGCGTGCCGGTGATCGACTACCTGGATCCCGGTTGCTACACCGGCGTGGATGTGCGCCCCGAAGTTTTAGACCTGGCGCTGCAAGAAATAGGCAAGAACGGCCTGGCGGCCAAGAACCCGCGCCTGGTGCTGTCTACCAGCTTTGGCGCCAACGAATTGGGTGATGCGCGCTTTGAGTTCGCCTGGTCGTTCAGCGTGCTGTATCACTTGTCAGACGATTTGCTGCACGGCCTGATGGCGCAAATGGCGCTGCGCCTGGCGCCCGGTGGCCAGTACTTCGCCAACATCAACGTCGACGTGGACGAAAGCCGCTGGTTGCAGTTTCCTTTTGTGCGTCGGCCATTGGCCTTTTATCAAGCGGCGGCGCAGCAAGTTGGGTTGGTGGCCGAAGACATGGGCACCTTGCAGTCTTTGGGCTTCCGGCTCAGTGCGGCCGAAGGCGCCAACCACCTGTTGCGCATTACGCGCGCGCCGCGCCCCGCCTGACCGGCTTGTCTGCCGCACGCCCGCGGGCCGCGGTGCAGTACCGGCTTCAAGCCATCTTCGGCGGCCACCGATGCGCTTCGTCCTGTGCGCTGGCGCACCAGGCGTACAGCGCGTCGTACATCACCAGGCCGTGGCGCAGCATCTCGTGGTCATCGGCAAACACGCGTGACAGGCCGAGTGACAGCGCATACAGCCCGGCCGATTGGGGTGTGAGGTCGAGCCGCGATGTGTCGGCGCCGCGGACGATGGCGGCCAGTTGCTGCAAGGCGGGTTCGGTGAGCCGGTACTGGGCCAGGAAGGCGTCGAAGCTGCACAACTCGCCGACATGGCTCATGGCCACACCGGGAATGTCGTACGGCGTGGCGCCGGTGCGGGCCGCGACGTTTAACACTTCATTCGGTGGGACATAGAGGAATTCGGCCTCGCGGTCGATGAAGCGCAGGATCAGCCAGGGGCAGGCGATGCGGTCGATCTTGGGGCGTTCACGGGTGACCCATTTCATGCTGCAACTCCGGGAGTGGCAGGTGTGATGGGCGGCACGATCGGCACAACCGGCCGGCCTTGTTCCAGCCAGCCTTGCATGCCGCCCACCAGGTAGCGCGCGTCCACGCCCAGGGCGCGCAGCGTGGCCGCCAGGCCCTGGCCGATTTCGTGGCCCTTGGCGCAATACAGCACCACCGGGCGTTGTGCGGGGATGCTGTCTTTCCAGTCGAGCCAGGCCGCGGGGTCGTGCCAGTGCGCGCCGGCCAGCGCCGCGCCGTGTTCAGCGCGCACGCCGCCGCGGCGCACATCGAGCAGTTCGAAATCAAAGCCCTGTTGTTGCCACAGGGCCAGTTCGGCAGGGGTGATGTGGCTCATTGCGATGCTCCTAACGCGCCAGTTGAACGGCCAGCCCGGCGGCGGCGCAGGCGCCAAGCAGGGGAATGACGCCGACCTTGAAGCGAAACAGCGCTACCGCGGCGGCCACGGCGATCAGGGCTGACACCGCGTCGAAGCGGCCGGCAAAGCCCTGCGGCCACAGCACGTGATAAGCGAAGAACAAGGCCAGGTTGAGGATCACGCCCACCACCGCCGCGGTGATGGCCGACAGCGGCGCCGTGAAGCCCAGCTTGCCGTGCGTGGCCTCGACCACCGGCCCGCCGGCGAGGATGAAGACGAACGAGGGCAGGAAGGTGAACCAGGTGGCCACCGCGGCGGCCAGCGCCGCACCCAGGAAGAGTGAATCGGGGCCCAGCACGGCCTTCAGCCAGCCGCCCAGAAAACCCACGAACGCCACCACCATGATCAGCGGGCCGGGCGTGGTTTCGCCCAGGGCCAGGCCGTCGATCATCTGCGCGCCGCTGAGCCACTGATGCTGCTCGACGGCGCCTTGGTACACATACGGCAGCACCGCGTAGGCGCCGCCAAAGGTGAGCAACGCCGCCTTGGTGAAGAACCAGCCCATCTGGGTGAGTGTGGCGTGCAGACCCTGGTTAAGAACCAGCGCGGCCATGGTCACGGCCCACAGGCCCAGGCCGATGCCCAGCACCTTGAACAAGCGCGGGCGCGAGAACACGGCGTGGGGCGGCGTGGGCGTGTGGTCGTCGATCAGCGCCGCGCCGTACTGCTTTTGCGCCGCGCCGTGGCCACCGCCCAGCGAAAACACCGCCGGCCAGCGCCGGGCGCCAAAGTGCCCCACCAGCGCCGCGGCGATGACGATCAACGGGAACGGCGCATCGAAAGCAAAGATGGCGACAAAGGCGGCGCCGGCGATGGCCCACATCCAGCGGTTTTTCAGCGCGCGCGTGCCGATGCGATGCGCGGCATGCAGCACCAGCGCCGTGACCGCGGGCTTCAGGCCATAGAAGATGCCGGCCACCACGGGCAATTCACCAAAGCGCAGGTAGACCCATGACAGCAAGATCAACAGGAACAATGACGGCAGCACGAACAGCGCGCCGGCCACGATGCCACCCCAGGTGCGGTGCATCAACCAGCCGATGTAGGTGGCCAGTTGCTGCGCCTCGGGCCCGGGCAGCAGCATGCAGTAGTTCAGCGCATGCAAGAAACGCTGCTCGCTGAGCCAGCGCCGCCGCTCCACCAGTTCGGTGTGCATGATGGCAATCTGCCCGGCCGGGCCACCGAAGCTGATGCACCCCAGCTTGAGCCAAAAGCGCAGGGCCTGCGCAAAGCTCACGGGCGGTGGTGGCTGCGCAAGGTCGATCATGACGAGGTGGCGCGTGGCTTGTTAACGGTTGATGAAACCGGCGCTGCGTACAGCGCGTCGAACACGGCGCCGGCGGCCTGCAGCAAGGCGTCGTCATCGGCGTGCAGTTCGCGCAAACCCGCCAGCACCTGTTCCAGGCCGCTGGCTTCGGGCACGGGCATGCCGCCGACATCGAGGCAATGCACGGCCGCGGCAATGCGCTGCAAGGCGACATCTGCTTCAAGTGCAAAGCTGTGCAGCAGCACCTCAAAAGTGACGCGCGCGCCGACGTGGCTGAAGCGCGCACCGTCGTAGTCAAAGCCGATGGCGTGGCGCGGCGCGGAGCAGCCTTCTTGCAGCCAGACGAACTGCGCACCGGGGTCGATGAAGCGGCGGATCAGCCAGCCGCAGGCCAGCCGATCCACCCAGGGCCGCGCGCGTGTGGCCCAGTGCCGGTTCTTGAACGGGCCCGCAATGAGCCGGGCGATGCCACGCGGCGCGCGCGCCTTGGGCTCGCCTTTGGAGAAGCGCGCATCGAAGGCGGCGCGCAAGGCGTCAAGCTCGATGCGGGCCTGCGCACTGGCCGGGCCAGGGTAATGGTCTGTCTGACGCAGCGCTTCCAGTGCGTCGGCCACACCGCGCACGCGCTTGCGCACATCGGGCTCGGCCAGGCGGGGCAAGTCGCGCGTCAAGGCCTGCACCGTGGCACGCCATTCGCCATAGGCTGCGCTGCGGTCGAACAGGGCCAGCACCTCGGCTTGTTGCAGTTCATTGCGCGGCGCCAGCGCCAGCACGGTGGCTGTGCCGCCGTGCTGGCGCGCTTCTTCGGCCAGGGCGTCAAAGCCGGCGGCCTGGTCGGCCGGCAGCAGGTAGGTGCCGTCGCGCAGCGCCGCGCAGCCCAGCGCCTTCAGGCCGCGCCAGATGCGCAGGCGCACCGCATTGGGTTGCGTTGGCAGGGTGATGAACAGGGCGGCCCACATGGCATGAAATATATGCCACAAAATTTGAAATGACTATTTCAGTATCCTGGGAGCCTGTCGGGCTTTGGGTGGGCCCGACCCAAAGCCCGACAGGCTCCCTGCCGCCAGCAGGGCCGGCAGGTTCAAGCCTGTGCGACTCAGCGGCCTCGGCCGGCCGCGGGCGGCTTGACTGCGCGGCTGCTTTCGCGCTGCACCAGTTCGGTGGGCAACTGGATCGGGCTGACCCGCTCACCGGCGATGATGCGCATCAGCGCGTCGACCATGGCCACGCCGGCCTGGTCGATCGACTGGCGCACGGTGGTCAGCGACGGGTGCAGGTGACGCGCCAGTTCAACGTCGTCATAGCCCACCACGGGCAGGTCACCGGGCACGCTGCGGCCGGCGGCGCGCAGGGCGTTGATGGTGGTCATGGCCAGCAGGTCGGAGCAGGCGAACACGCCGTCGAAAGGCTCGCCGTGCCGGATGCGCGCTTCGATGCTGGGCCGCGCCAGGTCGGTGGCGAACGGCACCTTGAGTTCCAGCGCGGGGCTGTGCGGCACGCCGGCGCTGCGCAGCGCCTGCACAAAGCCGGCATGGCGGCGCGCCACTTCGGGCAACGCCGTGTCACCCACGAACAAGATGCGCCGGCAGCCTTGGCTGAGCAAGTGCGCGGTGGCCAGGCCGCCGCCGGTTTCGTTGTCGCTGCCCACCGTGCAGTACTGCTGGTTGGGCAGCTGCGCGCCCCACACCACCAGCGGCACGCCGCGCTGCGCCAGGGTGTTGAGCTGGTCATGGTGGTGCCACTGGCCGATGATCAGCACGCCCACGGCGCGGCCGGTGTCGAACAGGCTGGCCGCATGATCCAGGCGCTGCGCGTCAACGCGCGACAGCAGCACATCGAAGCCGCTGTCGGTAAGCGCATCGGCAATGGCGCCCATCAAGGCCAGGAAGAACGGGTCGCTGATGTGCTGGCGGTTGGCTGTGTCCAGCGGAATCACCAACGCCACGGTGCGGTTCTGGCGCAGCCGCAGGTTCTGCGCGCCAACGTTGATGGTGTAGTTCAACGAGCGCGCCAATTCAGTGATGCGGTCGCGGGTTTCGGGGTTGATCAGCGCACTGCCTGACAACGCACGCGAGACGGTGGAAACCGACACGCCGGCCAGGCGGGCTACATCGGCCATTTGCATGCGCCGCGGCGGCGTCGCTTCACTTTTCTCGGTGGGGTCGGGGCTGGGCGTGGGCATGAGGCTGGGGCAGCGCAGGGTACCCCTGGCGCAAGGACGTGATCCCGATTCTCACATGGGGTGTGGCGCCAATGCGGCAGTTTGGCAACGATTGCAACAAAGCCGGGTTTCCCCTAAATGCAAACGATTGCACGATTTTCTACAGTTGGCACTGCTTTCAGGGTGGCCTGCGCCACCTCGCGTGCGGCGGCACAAGCCCCGATGGCCCGGATCATCGTGCCTTGCCCAGTGCCTCATTCGCCCTCATTCAACCCCAAGGAAACCAGCATGACATTCACCGCCCATCCGCGCCCAGTGGCCCTTGCCGCGGCCCTGGCTGCCCTGCAGATCGGCATGGCCCATGCCCAGACCGCGGCCCCGGCCGGCGAGACCGCCGGCGACGGACTCAAGCTCGACCGCGTGGTCATCACCGGCACGGCCACGGCGCGCAGCAAGATGAAGCAAAGCGTCTCGGTCAGCACGCTCGACGCCGACCAGTTGCAAAACTCGGGTGCCGCCAGTGCCACTGAAGTGCTGCGCACGGTGCCCGGGCTGCGCGCTGAATCCAGCGGCGGCGAAGGCAATGCCAACCTGGGCGTGCGCGGCTTGCCGATGTCCGATGGAGGTGGGCGTTATGTGCAGTTGCAGGAAGATGGCCTGCCGGTGCTGTTGATCGGCGACATCTCATTCGCCACGGCCGACCAGTTCGTTCGCGCCGACTACATGACCGACACGCTCGACGTCATTCGCGGCGGTTCATCGTCCACCCTGGCCACCAACGCGCCGGGCGCCATCGTCAACTTCCGCAGCAAGACCGGCAAGCAAGCCGGCGGCGCGGTGGGCATCAGCCTGGGGCTGGACCATCGCCAGTTGCGCACCGACTTCGCCTACGGCGGCAAACTCGGCGACGGCCTAACGTTCCAGTTCGGCGGCTTCTATCGCCTGGGTGAAGGCACGCGCAACACCAACGTCACGCTGGAAAACGGCGGCCAGTTCCGCGCCTCGGTCACCAAGGAGTTCGACCGCGGCAGCTACATCCGCGTCAGCGTCAAGAGCCTGAACGACAGCACGCCCACCTACCTGCCGGTACCCGTCACCACGGTGGGCAGCGAGATCAAGGCCATTGCCGGCATCGACCCGCGCACGGCGTTCTTCGTGGGCTCCAACTTCGGCATCGACACGGTGGTCGACAAGAACGGCAACCGCGTGGCCACCAACCCGGCCGACGGCCTGAGCGTGAATGTGAATTCGGTGGGCATCGAAGCCCAATTCAACCTGGGTGACGGCCTGCAACTGACCGAGCGCTTCCGCAAGAGCGCCATCGGCGG
>JAYUQE010000278.1:0-3886 GCA_043756905.1 Burkholderiales bacterium
GCTGCTGGCGGCGCCAGCGACATCGTTGCGCGGGCCATTGCCGAGCCGCTGGCCAAGTCGTTGGGGCAGCCCGTGATCATCGACAACAAGCCGGGCGCCGGCGGCACGATCGGTGGCAGCGAAGTGGTGCGCTCGCCGGCCGACGGCTACACCCTGATGCTGTCGAATTCCACGCCCACGTCGATCGGCCCCTTCACGTTGCCCAAGCCGCCCTACGACCCGGTGCGGCAGTTCACCCACATTGCCATGCTCGGCGTGGCGCCAGTGATGATCATGGCCAATCCGAAGACGGGGCCGGCCACGCTCAAGGATTTGCCCGCCGCCGCCGCCGCGCCGGGCTACAACTTCGCCAGCGGCGGGCCTGGTTCGATCGGGCACATCGTCGGTGAAATGGCCAATGGCGCCATGAAGATCCGCATGACGCATGTTCCCTACCGTGGCGGCGCACCCATGACCACCGACTTGATCGCCGGCGTCGTGCCTGTGGGCATCGACGTCATCACCGCGTTCGTGCCGATGGTCAAGGCCGGCCAGATCAAGGCTCTCGCGGTAACCACGCCTGCCCGCTCACCCCTGCTGCCCGACGTACCCAGTGTGGTTGAGTTGGGCTTCCCCCAACTGGTTGCCGAGAACTACTTCGGCGTTTCGGGCCCGGCCGGGCTGCCCAAGGAAGTGACCGACAAGCTGGCCAAGGCCTTGGCGGACATCGTTGCTGACCCCGCGATTGCGAAACGATTCGAGGAACTCGGCGTGACGGCGGTGAAGATGTCTGCGTCTGAGTTTTCAGAGTTCATTGCCAAGCAGGTGCGCGACTGGGCGCCTGCCATCAAGGCCGCTGACTTGAAGCCCTGACAACCGTGTGATCTGTGCCGATGGCCGCTCGCACATTCAAATAAAGCGCAGCGCGGCACTGCAAGGCGCCAGGAGGCCGCCGCACGTGGCCCGCAGCGGCAACCGCGCCACCCGGTGCCCGCATGGCCGCGCGGGCATGTTGCTTGCCCTGGTCTGGAGCCATCCACTTTCGGCCCAACTTGTGGCCGGATACGCAAACCGGAGACCCCATGGAACCCAGCCTTCCACTCGGCAGCGTTTTGCTGCTTTGGATCTTCGCGCCACTGTTGTTGCTGTGCGTGCTGGCCTTGGTGCGGCCGCGCCGGACCGGCGGGCACGCGGCAGATGAAGCGATGAATCACCGTCCCGACTCGCCTGCACAACCCAAACAGGAGGTGTGGCCATGAACCTGACCATGGCCGGCCAGGCGCCGCGCACCGGCCCGGCCGTCGGGCTGCACATGCCACAGCCCATGCCCGACACGGTGCCCGCTCCGCAGCCCGACATCGTTCCGCCGCCGATCGATCTGCCACAGCCGCCCACCCCGCCTGAAGTGCAAGAGCCGGTGCTGCCGGGCGAGCACTCGCCGGTGTCGGACCCGTTGTTGCCGGGGCAGGAACGGCTGATGCAGCGCGCAGGAGGTACCGAGGAGACGCGAGCTGTTGCGCCGCCGTCTCAACGCGCCGGTGGCGTTGCTGCGCCGCCTTCGCCTTCCCAGGTTTGCAGCGGCTTGGCGCAGGTGGGCGTCAACTTGCCGCGCTGACGCGCCGGTGTGTGCATGCGTTCGCGCTGGCTGGCCAGCCACAACAGCACACCCAGCGCCAACAGCAGCGTCACGGTCAGCGCCTGGCCGCCTGGCCGCCTGAGCGCCTGCCCACGGGCATGGACGCCGGATATGTGGCCCGGCCGCCGGGGTAGGCACACCGATCCACCACCTGACTGGCCGCGTGCGCGGCGGAGTCAGCGGCCAAGCGGGCCACGCGTGTGATGTTTGCCAGCATGGCTCGGACCCTCGAAAAAGGTTGACTGTTGCGCACCCACGGCAAGGCATGTGCCCGCGCCAGCGCGTGCGCGCTGCGGCGACAATCTGGCCAGCCCAATAACAAGTAACGCTCGCGATGACCCACGCCCTGATCGTGGAAGACGATGTCGATTCAGCGGCCACGCTCAAGGCGCTGGTGGCTGGCGAAGGCCTCACGGTCGCGCTGGCCCATACGCTGTTTGAGGCGCGGCGCCAGATCGCGCTGCATCAGCCCGACATCGTCTTGCTCGATCTGCGGCTGCCCGACGGCAGCGGCATGGATCTGTTCTCAGACCCGCAACTGGTGGCCAATTCCGAGGTCGTGCTGATCACCGGCCATGCCAGCCTGGAAACGTCGATCCAGGCCTTGCGCCTGGGGGCGGCCGACTACCTGGTCAAGCCCATCAACCTGGTGCAACTGCAAGGCGTGCTGTCGCGCGTGACCAAGCCGGCGGTGCTCAAGGCCGAGGTGGCCGATCTGGCGGCCAACCTGGCCAGCGCCGGGCACTTTGGTCAGTTGTGGGGGCGCACCCTGGCCATGCAGCGGGTGTATGAACAGATTTCGCGCGTGGCGGGCACCGGGGTCACGGTGTTTATCACCGGCGAAAGCGGCACCGGCAAGGAAGTGGTGGCGCAAAGCGTGCATGACCTCAGCCGCCGGCGCAAGAAGCCGTTCCTGGCGGTGAATTGCGGCGCCATTTCGCCCAACCTGATCGAAAGCGAAATCTTCGGGCACGAAAAAGGCAGCTTCACCGGCGCCGACCGCCAGCACCAGGGTTTCTTCGAACGCGCCAGCGGGGGCACGCTGTTCCTCGACGAGATCACCGAGATGCCACTCGAGCTGCAAGTTAAGTTGCTGCGTGTGCTGGAGACCGGGCGCTTCATGCGCGTGGGTTCCACCCAGAGCCAGGAGACCGACGTTCGCGTCATTGCCGCGACCAACCGGCTGCCGCTGCAGGCCGTGACCAGCGGGCGGCTGCGCGAAGACCTGATGTACCGGCTGAACGTCTTCCCGATCGAGTTGCCGCCGCTGCGCGACCGTTTGCAGGACGTGCCGCTGCTGGCCGAACATTTCCTGGCCTTGTTCAATGCGCAAGAGGGTCAGGTCAAACGCTTCAGCCCGGCCGCGCTGGCGCGACTGATGGCCTACCGCTGGCCGGGCAATGTGCGCGAGCTGCGCAATGCGGTGCAGCGGGCGTACGTGATGGCGCACACCGACGTGATCGACACCGCGTGGCTGCCGCAGCATGGCAGCGGCGAATCCTCCGAGCCAGTTCAAGCACCAGCATCAGAGGTCGCACCGGGTCAGGCGGCCCCGGCCACGCCACCCGAGTTTGGAACAGGCCCGGTTGTGGCGCGTCCCGCCGAAGGCAGTGCCGCCGGCGCTGCGGCGCCCGGCACCCCGACCCTGGTGCTGCCGTTGGGGCTGTCGCTGGCCCAGGCTGAACGCCAGCTCATCCTGGCCACCTTGCGCCACCACCGCCACCATAAGGAGCGCACCGCGGCGGTGCTGGGCATCAGCCTGAAGACGCTTTACAACCGGCTCAAGGAATACGCGGTCGAAGGCGGTGACGGCGGGGCCGAAGAACAGCGTTGACGCTAGGAGCCAGGCGGCGGGCATGGTGCTTGCCCTGTTGGCAAACCTTGGTTCGGGCTCACCCGGGCAAGCGCCTGCAGGAGTTCACCCATGCCCATGGCCAGTTCGCCACTGCCATCAATTTCGCCAGACCGTCGCACACCGATTTTTGGCCCACCGCGTCGGCGCTTTGGCGGCGCTGGGCTGGCTGTTGGTGTGAGCGTGGCCGTCACGTCAAGGATGCAACACCGAACCGGCGCGACGCCACTGCGCCACGCCAGCGGTTGCGCGCGTTGGGTGCTGCCGCTTGCCTTGGCCTGTGCGGTGCCGGCGGCGAGCGCCGCAATGCCGCTTTCGCCGGATGCCAAAGCGGCGCTGCGCCTGATTGCACAGAGCGCCGACAACGCCGGCGAGCCGTTCATGGTGATCGACAAGCGCAGGGCGCGGGTCTGGGTCTT
>JAYUQE010000279.1:0-1537 GCA_043756905.1 Burkholderiales bacterium
CAACGATGAAGTAGTTGCCGCCGGCAATGCTGGCGTCGCGCACGAAGCGGCGGGTGATTCGAAGGCCGGCTTTCAGCTCGCGCTCGACCTGCTCAAACATTGGCTGGAACTTGTCAAAGTCTGCGCACGGCGTGCGCTCGGCAATCACCTCGGCGGCACGCTTGTCTGCATGAGAACGAACGTGGCGCAGCATGGTGATGTCGTCTTGGTCGGTTGGCCCATCGCCAACCCCCAACTCGGCCAGCAGGGCGTCTTCGTCCAGGCCTTCAGAGCCGGCCGAAGCCGCCGCACCCGCCAGCAGCCCGGCTGGCGCGCAAGGCCTGCAGGGTGCTGCCCACGCTGCCGCCTTCTTCACCCGGCCTGCACACGGCCAGGTGAATGTTGTTGCGCTGGAGCACACCGCCAGGCACGTCTGAGGTGTTGTTGTTACCGGTGCGCAAGCGCTTGAGGGTGGTGTCCTTGTTGCCGAAGGCGGCCAGGAACGCAAACGCAAACTCCAACGCGTTGAAGGGCTGCTCGGCCAGTTCAGAAATAGCTGCTTCGATTTCTACTGCGTTCATGCTCGATCGCTGACTGGAACCCGCATGTCCCACATGCATGGTAGCGGCCGGGTCACCGGCCGGCACCCGAAGGGCACGCGGTCGCGGCGTGATGACGGGCCGGCTTTGACGAGTCTTGATTAGCTTGTCAATTGCTGCGCATCGTCAGGGCCAGATCATCTCGGCCAGTGCCTCGAAGCTTTTAGCGCGCTGCCAGCCCGGATGGGCAATCTGCGCGCGCAAGGCGCTGTAGCGGTGCAGCAGCAGCAAGCGCAGCAAGCGCACCCGCATCGTCGGCCAGCCTGGGCTCGGCGTGGCGCCGTAGCCGGCCATGAAGGCCTCGCGGCGCGGTGCGTGGCCGGCGGCCAGGAAGCACAGCGGGCCCAGCCAGTCGTATTCGCGTGGGCCCACCAGGCCGTCGCCAAAGTCGTACATGCCGGCGATGCCGCCCGGGCCATGCAGCAGGTTCATCGGCGTGTATTCGCCGGTCAGGATGACGGCCGGGCCGGCAGGCACCTCGCCGGCAATGAACGCCTCCAATCCTGCCAGCAGGTGTGCCGGCAAGCCGGTGCGCTGCTGGCGCTGCAAGCAATGTTTGCGCTGGTTTTCCAAGAAGACGGGCCAGTCGGGGGCGAGTGCACACAGGCTGCCCGGTGCCAACGCATGCACTTCGGCGGCGAGCTTGCCGATGGCCAGCAGCGCGCTGCACTTGTGCGTCTCATCCAGCGTGGGCCACGTGTCCAGCAGCGACGCGCCGGCCAACTGGGTCATCACGAGATAGGGCCAGCCGTCGCGCTGGCCGGCGTCCACCAGGCGCGGTGTGGGCACGCCCAGCAAGCCGTGCAGCCGGCTCAGGGCTTCGCGCTCGAACTCGAAGTGGTCGCGCAGGAACGGCGGGTAGAGCTTGACGACGAGCGCTTGCCCAACCAGCGCCACCAGCACGCTGCCGGCCGTGGTGGGCCGCACCGTTGCCGGCGCATGGGCCAGCGCATACGGCG
>JAYUQE010000280.1:0-10989 GCA_043756905.1 Burkholderiales bacterium
GTGGCCCAGGTGCTGGCCTGGTGGCGGCAGCGCGGCCCGTTTGGCACGTAATTTGGCACGTAATTTGGCACGTAATTTGGCTCGTAATTTGGCACGTAGTTTGGCACTTGAGCTGCACTGCGCTCCAAACGAGCAGCCCCCGAGTTCACCGCGCTTGCCCTTCAGTGGCCGTCAGGCCCACAGGCGCGGTGGTGTGTTCAACCCAACCCGCAACATCCGTTGCACGCATCGCCCGGCTCTGCCTCCACTCCCCCGGGCTCCAGGAACCTCATGTCCCAAACCACTACCGTCACCGCCACCAGCGGCAGCGACATGTTCGCCGCCCTCTTTGAAGAATCGATCAAAAGCAGCGACATGCGCATCGGCGAGGTCGTCTCCGCCGAAGTCGTGCGCATCGACTTCAACCACGTCGTCGTCAACGCCGGCCTGAAAAGCGAAGCCTTCGTTCCGATCGAAGAATTCAAGAACGACAAAGGCGAGCTCGAAGTCCAGGTCGGCGATTTCGTCTCGGTGGCCATCGACGCCATCGAAAACGGCTACGGCGACACCATCCTGTCGCGCGACAAGGCCAAACGCCTGGCCTCGTGGATGTCGCTGGAGAACTCGCTCGAATCGGGCGAGTTCGTCACCGGCACGGTCAACGGCAAGGTCAAGGGCGGCCTCACGGTCCTTGTCAACGGCATCCGCGCCTTCCTGCCCGGCTCGCTGCTCGATACGCGCCCGGTCAAGGACATGAGCCCTTACGAGGGCAAGACGATGGAGTTCAAGGTCATCAAGCTCGACCGCAAGCGCAACAACGTCGTGTTGTCGCGCCGCGCCGTCGTCGAGGCTTCGATGGGCGAGGAACGCGCCAAGCTGATGGAAACGCTGCACGAAGGCGCCATCGTCCACGGTGTCGTCAAGAACATCACCGAGTACGGCGCCTTCGTCGACCTGGGTGGCATCGACGGTCTGCTGCACATCACCGACATGGCCTGGCGCCGCGTGCGCCATCCGAGCGAGGTGGTCACGGTCGGCCAGGAACTCAGCGCCAAGGTGCTGAAGTTCGACGCCGAGAAGAACCGCGTCTCGCTGGGCATCAAGCAACTGGGCGACGACCCGTGGCACGGCGTGTCGCGGCGCTACCCGCAGAGCACGCGCCTGTTCGGCAAGGTCACCAACATCGCCGACTACGGCGCCTTCGTCGAGATCGAGCCGGGCATCGAGGGCCTGGTCCGCGTCTCCGAGATGGACTGGACCAACAAGAACGTCGCGCCGAGCAAGATCGTCTCGATGGGCGACGAGGTCGAGGTCATGGTGCTCGAGATCGACGAGGACAAGCGCCGCATCAGCCTGGGCATGAAGCAATGCAAGGCCAATCCGTGGCAGGAGTTCGCGCAGGACACCAAGCGCGGCGACCGCGTCAAGGGCCCGATCAAGTCGATCACCGACTTCGGCGTCTTCGTCGGCCTGGCCGCCGGCATCGATGGCCTGGTGCATTTGAGCGACCTGTCCTGGAACGAAACCGGCGAAGCCGCGGTGCGCAACTTCAAGAAGGGCCAGGAAGTTGAAGCCATCGTGTTGGCCATCGACGTGGAGCGCGAGCGCATCAGCCTGGGCATCAAACAGCTCGACACCGACCCGTTCACCAGCTTCACCACGATCAATGACCGCGGTGCCCTGGTCAACGGCAAGGTCAAGACGGTGGATGCGCGGGGTGCCGAAATCCAGCTCAGCGAAGAAGTCACCGGCTACCTGCGTGCCAGCGAAATCAGCCGCGACCGCGTGGAAGATGCCCGCAACATGCTGAAGGAAGGCGACGACGTGTCGACCATGATCATCAACGTCGACCGCAAGACGCGCTCGATCCAGCTGTCGATCAAGGCCAAGGACAACGCCGACCAGCAAGAAGCCATGCAGCGCCTGAGCGCGACCAGCGAGCGCGAATCCGCCGGCACCACCAGCCTGGGTGCCTTGCTGCGCGCCAAGCTGGACACGCAGAAGGAGTAGCGCCCCAGCGAGCGCACCCTGCCCGGCGTCACGGCCACTGGGCAGGGTGCTGGCTTGCAGGCTGATGCTTGCAGGTGTTTCATGCCGCTGCGCCGCCTGGCGCAACGCAGCGGCCCTTCACTGAATGCCCACGCCCAACGCCCACGCTTCACACCCATGACCCGCTCCGACCTCGTGGCCAAGCTGGCCGAACGTTTCACGCAGCTCACGCAGCGCGACGCCGAGTTCGCGGTCAAGACCATCCTGGACGCCATGTCCGACGCGCTGGCCCGCGGCCACCGCATCGAGATCCGCGGCTTCGGCAGCTTTTCCATCAACCGCCGCCCGCCCCGTGTGGGCCGCAATCCGCGCAGCGGCGAGCAGGTCGTCATTCCTGAAAAGCTGGTGCCGCACTTCAAGCCCGGCAAGGCCATGCGCGAATCGGTCGACACCGAAGGCGCGAGCGCCGCCGCGCGCACCACGCCTCCTTAAAATCAGCGCCCCATGCGCTTGCTCGTCTGGCTCCTGCGGGGCTTTCTGTTCTTCACCCTGTTCGCCTTTGCGCTGAACAACCTGCAGCCGGCCACCTTGCATTGGTTCTTCGGCCTGCAATCGCAAACGCCGCTGGTCATCGTGGTGCTGGTCGCCTTTGCGGCGGGCTGCGCCGCCGGTGTGCTGGCCATGGTGCCGAGCTGGTGGCGGCACCGCACCGTGGCACGCCGCCAGGTGGCCGCCGAGCCGCCCACGCCAAGCGCTGCCGGTGCGCCAACGCCTGCGGTGCTGCTCGAACACCCGCCGCGCGAAGGCTTGTAGTGGAGTTCGATCTGCAATGGTTGCTGATCGGCCTGCCGGTGGTGTTTGCCCTGGGCTGGATCGCGTCGCGGCTTGAGCAGCGCCAACAGCGGCGTGACAGCCAGGCCGCGCCGCGCCACTACTTCAAAGGCCTGAACCTGCTGCTCAACGAACAGCACGACCAGGCCATCGACGCTTTCATCGAAGCCGTGCAGGGCGACGCCGAAACCACCGAGCTGCACTTTGCCCTGGGCAACCTGTTTCGCCGCCGCGGTGAATTCGAGCGCGCGGTGCGGGTGCATGAACACCTGCTCAAGCGCGGCGACCTGAAGGCCGAACAGCGCCACCGCGCGCAGTTCGCGCTGGCGCAAGACTTCATGAAGGCCGGCTTGTTCGACCGTGCCGAGGCCGCCTTCGCCAGCCTGGACGGCAGCGCCCATGAAGCCGATGCCCAACTCGCCCTGCTGTCGCTGCACGAGCGCGCGCACGACTGGCCGGCTGCCCTGGCCGTGGCGCAGCGCCTTGGCCAGCGCGGCGAAGCTTCGTTTGCCGAGCGCATGGCGCACCACTGGTGTGAGCTGGCGCTGGCCGCGCAAGCCCGCGGCGACACCGCCGCGGCCAACCATGCGCTGGCCCAGGCGCGCATGCTGGCGCCCGATGCGGCGCGACCCTTGCTCGAACAAGGTGCCCACCTGGCCCGGCACGGCGAGCATGCCGCCGCCCTGGCGAACTGGGATGAACTCGCCCAACGCCACCCGGGCGCGTTTGACCTGATTGCGGTGGACTACGCCACCAGCGCACGCGCTGCCGGCGCGCTGGCACAGGCGTCGGCGCAAGAAGTGCTGATGCAAGGCTTGCAGCGCCAGCCCACCGTGGCGCTGTTGCGTGCAATCAATGCCTTGCAGGGCACGCAAAGCGAAACGCGCTGGGCGGCATTCCTGTCAACCCATGCCAGCCTGGCCGCGGCGGCTGAACTGCTGGTCATTCCAGCCAGCCAGTGGCAGGCCACCACCCAAGGCGTGCTGCACAGCGCCATCCAGCGCGCCGGGCAGCCCTTGCAGACCTTTTCCTGTGCAGCCTGCGGTTTTGAAGCGCGGCAGTACTACTGGCAATGCCCGGGTTGCCTGAACTGGGACAGCTACCCCACGCAGCGCGGCGGCGAGGCCGCGGCGTAGGAGCGGGCCCAGGCCTGCCGCTTTGCGCCAGGCCCCACTTGCTTGAATGCTGGCGAGCGCGACGCCAGGCGCACTCAGCCTGCGGCCGCGATGCGCTGCTCCACCAGCGCCAGCACCGCCGCCAGGCTGGGGCACTGGCCGATGCCACCGATGCTGGCCACACCGCCGTTGCCGGTGATGCCGGCATTGCTGGGTTCATGGTCGCAATAAATGCCGATGGTGGGCCGGCCCAGCGCTGCGCCCAGGTGCGTGAAGCCAGTGTCGAGCCCGACGATGAGCTGCGCCGGCGCCAGCACGGCGGCCATCTCGCCCACGCCCAGGAACGGTGGCAGCACGCCGCCGCACGCCTGGGCAATGCGCGTGGCCAAGGCGTGTTCTGCGCCGCTGCCCCACAGCACCACAGGCGTCCAGCCCTGGGCCTGCATGCGCCGGCCCACTGCCACCCAGTGCGCCTGCGGCCACAACTTCTCGGGCCGGCTGGCGTTGGGAATCAACACCGCGCACGGCGTGGGCGCCGGCCACACGGCGGGGGCCGGGCGCAGGCCGAAATCGGGCGGCGTCGTGGGCAAGGCATACCCCAGGTGCGCCGCGGCCAGCATGCGGCTGCGCTGCACAGCGTGCTCACCCCATGGTGCGCTGGCGCGGCGGTCGTACAACAGCGAAGCCAGGCCTTCGCGAGCCGACGGCCAGTCCGGCCCGGCCACCACAGCCCCCCCGGCCTGGCGGGCCCAGCATGCGCTCTTGAGCAGGCCTTGCAGGTCGAGCACCAGATCGAAGCGTTGCGCCTGCAACTCACGGCGCAGCGCGGCCATCTCACGCCAGGTGACGGCGCGATGCAAGGCGCGGCGCCACTTGCGCCAGCGCAGTGGCCACACCCGCTGCACGCCCGGGTGCAGCACCACGATGGGCGCGAACGGCGGCTCCACCAGCCAATGCACCTGCAAGCCAGGCCGCTGCGCGAGCATGTCGTTCAGCGCCGGCAGCGCGTGCACCACGTCGCCCATCGACGAGGTCTTGACGATGAGGACGCGCACCGCGTTAACGTTTGCCGTCAGCCAGGCCGCTGAGCCGGGCCTCGGCCACCAGCGCCGGGTTGAAGCGCGCGTCGTTGTACATCTTGAACTGGCGGTAGACCTTGAAGTAGGCGCGCCCGGCCTGCGCATCGGCCAGCAGCTCGTCCAGGCAACGCCCCAGGTCGGCGCGCTGTTCAAGCAGCCGCGCCAGCTTGGCCTGGCTGGCCGCGCGGTGGGCGTCATCGACATCGGCGCGCGCGGCCTGGGCGCGCATGGCATGGAGCTTCAAGGCCATGATCGACAGCCGGTCGATCATCGCCCCGGCCGTCTCGCTGTTCAGCCGCGCGCCCGCTACTGCGGTGGCGCACGGCGCATCGCCGCCGGCCGACGCCTCGTCCACCAACCCCAGCGCCAGCAGCAGCAGTTCGTCGATGCGCTCGGTGGCATCGTTGCGCGCCTGGTTGAAGCCGTCGATGGCGCGCTTGTTGGCCGCGATCTGCTCGGCACCCACCTGGGTGCGCCGCGCCAGGTCTTCTTCAGCCCATAACTGCGCATTGCAGCGGTGGTTGGTGTGCAGCCATTGCCACAGCGCAGACAAGGTCTCGGTGCTGGCGCCGGCCGGCCAACTGGGCCGGGCCAGCAAGGCGTCGTGCGTGGCCACCACTTGCGCGGCTTGGGGCAAAGGCTCGGTCATGGTTGGGGCCATCGGCATGGCGCGTCGTGCTGCAGGGGGCGCCGATTATCAGCGGCGCGTGCGCTTGCCTCGCCGTGCCGTAGGCGTCAACACTGTGGCGCCAGGCCGCGCGCCGAGGGTGTCAACGCACCCCTATCGGGGCGCGTGCCGAGGGTGTCAACGCGCCCTTGCCGGGGCGCGTGGCAAGGGTGTCAACGCGCCCCTATCGGGGCGCGTTGGTGCGCATGCCGGTGCCACAATCCGGCGCCGCCCAGCCCCCGGTTCACCAAGGGGCAACCACCTCGAGGAGTACCCCAAGATGTTGAAGAAATTCGTCGCCGCGATGCTGTCGCTGCTGGCCGCCGTGGCGTTTGCCGCTGTCGATGCAAACAAGGCCACCTTGGCCGAACTCGAAGCCGTGAAAGGCATTGGCCCGGCCATCGCCGGCAAGATTCTTGACGAGCGCAAGAAGGGCAACTTCAAGGACTGGAACGACATGATCACCCGCGTACAAGGCGTGGGCGAGGGCAATGCGGTCAAGTTCTCAGAAGCTGGCCTCACCGTGGCAGGCGCCACCTTCAAGGGTGCGGCTCCTGCTGCACCTGCGGCCGCCAAGCCGGCCACGCCAGCCACACCGGCCACACCCGCGGCTGCGGCCAAGCCCGCTGCCGCGCCGGCACCTGTGGCGACGCCTGCCACGCCTGCCACGCCTGCCAAGCCCGCGGTAGCCGCCACGCCGGCCAAGGCCGACGACAAGGCCATGGCCAAGGCTGACCCGAAGGCCGACAAGGAAGCTGCGAAGAAGGCCAAGGCCGACGAGAAGGCCAAGGCCACCAAGGCTGACAAGGAAGCCAAGCCCGTTGCCGCCGCGGCCTCAGGCGCCAAGAAGTAAACCGCTGGCGCTTTGAGCAAACGTGGCTGTAGCCACTTTGCTCAACCCCCAAGGGGCGGCCGATGTATACCGGCCGCCCGGGGGGCGAGTTCAAGCGCCGCTGAGAAGGGCCCCGCCGAGCGGGGCCCTTTGCATTTCCCAGCCGAAAAAGTTCAGCACTTCCGTGCGCCGTGCCAGCGTGTCAGCCTGGCCCAGCGCCATCAGCTCGCGCGTGTACGCGCTTTCGAACAGCAGGTAGCTGGCCAGGGCGGCGCCACTTGCATCGCGCCCGCGCCCACTCACGCCCACGCCGCGCAACAGGGCGCGCACCGGCGCCGGCAACTCGCCCAGGTGTTTGGCGGCGATGTCGTCCAGGCGCTGCGAAGGCGCAATAACCAATGCCTGAACAGGACGCAAAGGCGTGGCCAGGCGGGCGTCTTGCGGCAACAGCGCCAGGGTGCGGTTGATGCGCTGCATGCGTTCCACGTCCACCGCCAGGGCGTCGAGGAAGATGCCCGACAGCGAGTGCCCGGCAATCTGCGCCAGGCTGGGGTAGCCGGTGTTGGGCGCCAGGCGGCCCGGCGGCTCGTGCATGCGCCCGGCGCCAATGATGAGCACGCGCTGCGCACCCAGGTGGATGGCTGGCGAGATGGGGGCGGTTTGGCGCATCGAGCCGTCGCCGAACCACTGTGTGGCCTGGCCCGCCGGCAACTCACTGGCCGGGAAGACGAAGGGAATCGCCGACGACGCCAGCAAGTGCGCATGGCTCAGGTTCGTGCTCAGCGCCACGCGCTGCGAACGCACCCACGGCGCCAGCGCCGCGGCCGACTCATAGAAGGTGACATGCTCGCCCGAGGTGTAGCTGGACGCCGTGACCGCCAAGGCCTGCAGGTGGCGCCCGCGCAGCATGCGCGGCAGCCGTTCGAACGGCACCATGTCTTGCAACAGCCGCGCCAAGGGCGAGTTGTCGAGCAACGAGCGCGGCCGTGCCCGGCGCCAGCGTGCGATCACCCAGCCGATGGACAGCATGGTTAGCCACTGCGCGCCGCTGCGAATCACGCCCAGCGAGTCGGCACGGTAGACCTGGTCGGCGCGGAAGTTTTCCCACACCTGGGCCATGCCTTGCACGGCAGCGTCGAACTGGTCGGCATTGCAGGCCAGGGCCGCGGCGTTGATGGCGCCGGCCGAAGTGCCGCAGATCACGCCAAAAGGGTTGCGCCGCTGCGCCGTACCCAGGCTGGCTTCGCGGCGCAGTTGCGCAATGGCGCGCAGCACGCCCACTTGGTAGGCCGCGCGCGCGCCGCCGCCGCTGAGCACCAGGCCGGTCAGCGGGGTTTCATACATGCGGGTGGTGCGCTCATGAGTAAATGTCGCTTGGCTACTTTACTCATGCCCCCTCGGGGGGCCTGGCGTGAAGCGACAGGTTCGGGTGCCCTATCAGTCCTTGTGGCCACGGCCGTGGCCTTTGCCATGGCCGCGGCCACGCTCGCCTTGGTCATTGCCGTGGCCAGCCTGGCCGTGCTGGCGCGGGTGGCCGGCCATCACGTTTTGGTGGTACCACTGATCCTGCACAAAGTACACCGGCCTGCCGCATGCCTGGTAGCGGTGGCAATGCTTGCCCCACTTTTTTTGGTGGCCGGGCGGCACCCACAGGTACACCGGCTCGATGGGCCGGGCGTGCACCACTCGCGGCGGCGCAACCACCACCACCGGCTGCGCCACCACCACGGCAGGCTGCGGGAAACGGCCGATGTCGATGCGGCCGTAGACGCCGGGTTGGCTGATCTGCACCGACACGCCCACGTCGGCGGCCTGGGCGAACGAGGTGCTGGCGGCCAGGGCGGCGAGCAAGAGGGTGTGCTTGAGCATGGTCGGGCTCCAATTGAACGAGGGGTGCCAGCCCAACGCAGTGGGCGCTCGCTGGGTTGGCAGCCGGTGGGCTGCCATGTTTGCCAAGCGTCACACAGTTGTGAGCGCTTGTAGCCGCGCAATAGCCACGCAAAGGTCACGCAAAGGTCACGCAATAGCCGCGCAACAGCCGCGCAACAGCCAAGCAATAACCGCCTAGTCGTACACCACTTCGGCCATGCCATCGGGCGCACCGGCGCGCCAGCATTCCAGTGCTTCGTCGCTGGGCCAGAAGCGCGCAGCGTCGCCCAGGTCGAGTTCAGCGGCCACGCCGGGGCGCTTTAGCTTCACGCGCACCGCCAGGCCTTGGGTCAGCTCGCCTTGCTCGGTGGCCACGCGCCGCGCCGGCCAACTGCGCAACACGGCGTCCACCGCGGGCGCGCGGCCGTTCACGGCCACCGCCAGGTGGCGGCCAAAGCGCGCGCGCGCGCCGGCCAGATCCCAGACCTTGGCCACCGTCAGGCGCAGGCCGCCGGCAAAACGGTCGGTCTGCACCTTGCCTTGCACGACGATGAGTTCGTCTTCCTTCATCTGCTCGCGGTGGGCGTCGATGAGTTCTTCACTCATCACCGCCTCGATCGATTCGCTGCGGTCGTCGAGCTTGAAGATCACGATGCGCCCGCGCTGGCCGTTCACCTGCCGCATGTCGCTGACGATGCCGGCCAGCAATTGCGGTTCGCGCGAATCCACCAGGTCGGCGATGCGCTGCTTGCAGAACCGGCGCACCTCGGCCTCGTTTTGCTCGAACAGGTGGCCGCTGAAGTAAAAGCCCAGCGCCTGCTTTTCCATCATCAGGCGCTCGCGCACGCTCCAGGCCGGCGCGGCCACCAGCGCCGGCTCATGGGTGGATGCCGCATGCGAGTCGGCAAAGTCGAACAGACCGCCCTGCCCTTCATGGGCCGACTGCGTTTCGGCCCAGTCCATGGCCAGGCTCACGCTGGCCAGCGCACTGGCGCGCTGGGGGTGCAGCCGGTCGAAGGCGCCGGCCTTGATGAGCGCTTCGATCACCCGCTTGTTGACGCGCTGCCGATCCACGCGCGCGCAAAAGTCGAACAGGCTGCGGTAGGGCCCGCCGCCAACACCCGCCGTGCCCTCGCGCGCCGCCACGATGGCCTCGATGGCGCCCGCGCCCGTGCCCTTGACGGCGCCCAGGCCATAGCGCACCAGGGTGTCGCTGACGGGCTCGAAGCGGTGCCCGCCGCGGTTCACATCGGGCGGCTCGAATGAAACGTTAAATTGGCGCGCATCGTTCAGCAACACCTTGAGCTTGTCGGTGTTGTCGGCCTCCACGCTCATGTTGGCGGCGTAGAACTCGGCCGTGCAATGCACCTTCAACCAAGCCGTGTGATACGCGAGTACAGAGTAGGCCGCGGCATGGCTCTTGTTGAAGCCATAGCCGGCAAATTTCTCCATCAGGTCGAACACTTCATCGGCCTTGGCCTGCGCGATGCCTTGGCGCGCCGCACCGCTACGGAACGCCTCGCGCTGCTTGGCCATTTCCTCGGGGCTTTTCTTGCCCATGGCGCGGCGCAGCAGGTCGGCCGCGCCCAGCGAAAAGCCGGCCAGCACCTGCGCGGCCTGCATCACCTGTTCCTGGTAGACCATCACGCCATAGGTTTCGCCCAGCACCGCTTCGAGCAGCGGGTGCGGGTAGCTCACCGGCTCCTTGCCATGCTTGCGCGCCACGAAAGTGGGAATGTTCTCCATCGGCCCGGGGCGAAACATGGCGTTCAAGGCGAACAGGTCTTCGATGCGGCTGGGCTTGGCCTCTTTCAGCATGGCCTGCATGCCGCGGCTTTCAAACTGGAACACGGCTTCCGTCTGGCCCAGCGCGAACAGGCGGTAGACCTTGGCATCGTCCAGCGCCAGCTTGTCGTAGTCGAAACCGACGTGCTGCGGCCGGCGCGCGAGCACGAATTCCTTGGCCAGTTCCAGAATCGTCAGCGTGGCCAGGCCGAGAAAGTCGAACTTCACCAGGCCGATGGCTTCGACATCATCTTTGGCAAACTGGCTCACGGCTGAATCGCTGCCCGGTTGCTGGTACAGCGGGCAGAAGTCGGTGATCTTGCCCGGCGCGATCAGCACGCCGCCGGCATGCATGCCCACGTTGCGCACCAAACCTTCAAGCCGCATGGCCAGCGTCAGCAGTTCGGCCACCTCTTCCTCGGCAGCCTCGCGCTGGTTCAGCTCGGGCGCTTCCTTGCGCGCGTAGATCACGCCCGGGTCGGGCTTGTCGGGCACACGCGCCAGCGTGACCTGCTTGCCCGGCGGCGCCGGAATCAGCTTGGCAATGCTGTCGACATGGCCATAGCTCATGCCCAGCACGCGGCCCACGTCGCGCAGCGCCGCCTTGGCCGCCATGGTGCCGAAGGTGGCGATCTGGCTCACCGCGTCGCGGCCGTAGCGGGCCTTGACGTAGTCGATCACTCGTTCGCGGTTGGCCTGGCAGAAGTCGATGTCGAAGTCGGGCATCGACACCCGCTCGGGGTTGAGGAAGCGCTCGAACAGCAGGTTGTAGCGCAGCGGGTCCAGCCCGGTGATGAACAGCGCATACGCCACCAGCGAGCCTGCGCCCGAACCGCGCCCCGG
>JAYUQE010000281.1:0-3882 GCA_043756905.1 Burkholderiales bacterium
GATGGCACGCTATGAACTGCGCGTCAGGCCTTCGGTCGCGAAGGACCTGCGCGGCATTTCGAAGGCAGACGTCAGACGCATCCTCGCGCGCATCGAAGGCCTGCGAGACGACCCCCGTGCGCCCGGCTGCGAGAAGCTCAGCGGCGCCGAGCTGTACCGGGTGCGGCAGGGTGTCTACCGCATCGTCTACGAAATCCACGACGCATGGATCGTCGTCGAGGTGATCCGCGTCGGTCACCGAGGCGAGGTGTACAGAGGCACGTAGGCCGCCACTCAGCACGCCCATCGGCCTCAGCGCCCGGTCCTCAGCCCCGTGGCATCCGGTACACGCCGCAGAGCTTCTTGCCGTCCGGGTCACGCAGATAGCCTATGTAGAGCTTGCCGGCGGGGCCTTCGCGCACGCCGGGCGGGTCTTCACAGGTGGCACCGCCGTGAGCCACGCCGGCAGCGTGCCAAGCGTCGACCTGCTCGGCCGACGTGCACGCAAAACCGAACGTGCTGCCGTTTCCCACGGTGGCCGGCTGGCCATTGATCGGCCGCGTGACCGAGAAGACGCCAGCAGGCGTGCGCCAGAACACGCGATGCCGGTCGACGTTGCCGGCCGGAACGCCCAGCGTGCCCAGCAGCGCGTCGTAGAACGCCTTGGCGCGGTCGAGATCGTTGGTGCCGATCATCACGTGAGAAAACATGGATGCAGTCTCCGAGTCGATTGCAGGTGACTGTAGCGCCGCGCTACCAGTTCGCTTCGCGTTCGGGTGTGGCGCCGATGCGGTGAATCGACAGGTCGGCCCCGTTGTACTCTTCCTCCGCGCTGAGGCGCAGCCCCACGGTGAGCTTCAACACGCCGTAAACCACGAAGCCGCCGGCCAGTGCCCAGGCCACGCCCAGCACAGTGCCGATCAACTGGGCGCCCAGCGTGACGCCGCCCAGACCACCCAGCGCCGGCAATCCAAAAACGCCGCAGGCGATGCCGCCCCAGGCGCCGCACAGGCCGTGCAGCGGCCACACGCCCAGCACGTCGTCGATCTTCCAGCGGTTTTGCGTCAGCGTGAACATGACGACGAACACCGCCCCGGCCACGCTGCCGACCACCAAGGCACCCAGTGGGTGCATTACATCCGACCCCGCGCACACCGCCACCAGCCCGGCCAGCGGGCCGTTGTATACGAAGCCGGGGTCGTTGCGGCCCAGCACCGCCGCCACCAGCGTGCCGCCGGCCATGGCCATGAGCGAGTTCACGGCCACCAGGCCGGAAATCTTGTCGATGGTCTGCGCACTCATCACGTTGAAGCCGAACCAACCCACCGCCAGCACCCAGGCGCCCAGCGCCAGGAAGGGAATGCTCGACGGCGGGTGCGCGCTGATGCCGCCATCTTTACGATAGCGGTTGCTGCGCGCGCCCAGCAGCAGCACGGCTACCAGGCCGATCCAGCCGCCCACGGCATGCACCACCACGCTGCCGGCGAAGTCGTGGAACTCGGCGCCGGTGGTGGCCTTGATCCAGGCCTGCACACCAAACTGCCCGTTCCACACGACGCCTTCGAACAGCGGGTAGATCAAGCCCACCAGCACGCCGGTGGCAATGAGCTGTGGGCCGAAGCGTGCGCGCTCGGCAATGCCGCCCGAGACGATGGCCGGAATGGCCGCCGCAAAGGTCAGCAGGAAGAAGAACTTCACCAGGTCGTAGCCGTTCTTGGCGGCCAGGGTTTCAGCGCCGGTGAAGAAGCTCACGCCATAGGCCACGCTGTAGCCGACGAAGAAGTAGGCAATGGTCGAGACCGAAAAATCGACCAGGATCTTCACCAGTGCATTGACCTGGTTCTTCTTGCGCACTGTGCCCAGTTCGAGAAAGGCAAAGCCCGCATGCATGGCCAGCACCATGATGGCACCGAGCAAGATGAACAAGGCATCGGTGCCCTGCTTGACCTGATCCATTTTTGTCTCCTGTTGAGTTGAATGCGCCAGCGTTGGGCGCACCGCGCCACCGTTGCAATTCACGTGCCCGAAGTGGTGCCTGGGCAATGCGGATCGATGAGCACAAATGGGGCATCAAGCACCGCCAAAGTGCGCGCCTGGCCCCAAACAGGTGCGTTTACTTGCAGTGCGTGGCCCACTGGGCGGCGTCGAAGCCGACTGTCAACCGATCATCGGACCAGGCCGCAATGGCGTACAGCGTCACCACCATGGTATTCAAGGCACCAGTCCCTGCTCGCGCGCATTCGCCAAAGAAACCGTGAGCCGGCGCTTGCCCGCGCCCACGCTGGCAATGGCCCCCACTTCCACCACCTCCACACGCATGCCCGGCCCGCTCTTGGCGTGCACGCGCTGGCGCAGCAGGTCTTTTTGCGGCTGCGCCCAGGGCTGCGCCACCACCAGGCGGAACTGAACGCAGTCGGGCGCGGTCTGCACCACCTGCCACTTCTTGACCTCGGGCCATTCGAGCATCACGTAGACGAAGAACTCGCCTAGCAAGGCGCGGCCGTCGGGGGTGCGGATCATGTCCAGCACGCGGCCATCGACCGACTCCAGCAGCGGCAGCCCGCGGCCGCAGGCGCAAGCCCGTGGGCTGAGCGTGGCGCGGTCGCCATTCAGGTAGCGCACCATGGGCATGCCCAGGTTGTGCAGGTCGGTCACCGCCACGGCGCCCGACTCGCCTTGCAGCGCACGCCCATCGTCTGCCACCGTCTCGACGAGCAGGTGGTCGGCGCTGAGGTGCAGGCCGCTGTGCTGCGCGCATTCGGCGGCCAGCAGCATCACTTCGCGCGTGCCATAGGTGTTGAACACCGGCGCGCCGAATGCGGCTTCGATGTCTCGCCGCTCGGCGCCGTACAGCGCCTCGGCCCCGGTAATCACGCCACGCAGGCCGCTGAGTTTGCGGCCGGTGTGCAGCATGCGCCGCGCCAGCAGCACCACCGGCGCGACATAGCCCACCAGGGCTTTGGGGCGGTAGGCCGCGATGTCGTCGATGTACTGGTCAACGTTTGCATCACTCAGGCCGAAGGCATCGAAGAAGCGGCGGTTGAAGGCGCTGTGGTAGAGCTTGTCCTTCAAGCCGGGCCAGCCGCTCTTGGGTGGGCCGGAACCCCACAGGTAGGCCGTGCGCGTGCCCAGGCTGGCACCGGCCCAGCCGTAGCCGCGCCACATCACTGCGGTGCGCCGGGCGTAGACGTCCATCGTGTATTCGAAGCGAAACGGGTCGCCGGTGGAGCCGCCCGTGGTCTTGGTCAAGGTCTTGCCGCGCCAGTTGCGCGCCACCATGTCAGCGTAGTTTGCGGTGATCTGGGCCTTGGTCAACAGCGGGTAACGCTCCAGATCAGCCAACGATGCCAGCGCGCCGGGTTGGCAGCCGTGCTCGCGCCAGTGGAGCTGCAAGAAGGGCACTTCGGCCCAGGCGTGGGCCAGCAGGGCGTTGAGCTTGTCGAGCTGCAAGCGCTGCAATTCGGCGGGCTTGAGCCACTGGCCTTGCTCGTATTGCGCCACATACGATGCCGTGCCGCGCCGCTTGACCAGCGTTTCATACGCCGGGAACAGGGCGTGGCGGAACAAGCGCTCGTACATCGAACATTTCCTATTGTTTGAAAACAGCCAACTTGGCCACGCCAGTGGGCAGCACTTCGTCCACCAGCATGCCGCCCTGCGCATCACGCAGCTGGATGTTGCCGCCCGACGCGTCGGGGTTGAACAGCAGGTGCAGCCGGCGCCCATCGGCCAGCACCACGGCCGCACCGATGCGCCCGCCCGCATCGGCACGCTGGGCGCTGCGCACGGCGCCGTCGAGCGCCAACACATGCAGGAACTGCGAGCTCTGGCCTTGCGCATGGGCCACGTCGACCCGCGCGCCACCCTTCATGTCGCGGCCGGCTTTCGTCCAATCGAGCACCG
>JAYUQE010000282.1:0-3877 GCA_043756905.1 Burkholderiales bacterium
CTTCTCCTAGCAGGCATGAGCCTGCGTCGTCGTCGCGCCTTGCCAGCACACCGCATCACGGCCCGCTCGGGCGCGTCCAACTGCCGTTTCTAGGTTAAACAGGCAGGTGAAAGGGGCTTAACTACAGCCGCCGCCCAGGCGGGCCGATAGCCAGTCTTCAACCCGTTTTCGCGCCGCTCGCCGAGCTTGGCCTGGCGCTCGACACAAGGAGTTCTGATGTCCATCGCTGCCCTGTCATCCACCACCCATGCCTTGGCGACGAACAGCGTCGAGCGCATGCCGCGCCACGGCCACGGCCACGACCACGGGCGCGCCCGAGGCCACGAACACGGCCAGGGCCACGGCCCGCGCCGCAACGCCGACAACCCGCTGGTGGCCGCAATGATGGAGGCGCTGAAGAGCCTGCAAGGTAGTGGCACGGGCATGCCTTCGGGCACGGCGCCGGTGGCCGCACCGGTTGCACCCGGCAGCGCACCCGGCACCTCACCCACCACCACACCCATCACCGCACTGGCTGGCGCTGTTGCCACGGCAACCGTCAAGCCCACCGGCACCACGGCCGCAGCCACGGCCCCCACGGCCCCCACGGCCCCCACGGCCACCAAGCCGACCACGGCCACCGCAGTCACACCGCTGCCCAGCGTTGACGCCCGCGAACTGCGCCACGCCACCTTCGAGTTTGCGCACGAGTTGTTTCATGCCTTGCGCAGCGCTGGCAATGAAGACGGCCCGGGCCGGCATGGCCAGGGTTGGGGTGGCCGGCGCAGCTATGACGATCTGGCACAACGCCTGCAAGCCTTGGCCAGCCAGTTCGCGCCGCAAGCGGCGGTGGCCACGCCGGCTGCCGGCGCTGCGGTCAAGCCCACCACAATGGCCGCGCCTGCGGTGCCCGCCGTGCCTGTTGTTGCGCCGTCGCCGCTGCCGGCCACCAACCCGGTCATCAAGCCCACCAGCGCAACCAGCGCCACAACCAGCACCACAGCCGGCACCGCGGCTGGCACCACGCCGGCCGCGCCCACAACGGCCACGCCTGTCGCCGCACCCGTGGCTGCACCGGCACCGACTTCGCCTTTGCTGTCGGCCTTCTCCAAGCTGGTGGCCGTACTCAACCCGGGTGCCACCAGCACGAGTGCCAGCACCAGCGCGACGCAGTTGGCCGCGTTCCTGAGCCGCCTGGCCGGCGCATTGGGTGGCCAGGCGCAACCGGCGCCGGTGGACAGCATGCCCAAGGGCAGCATGATCAATATCGCAGCCTGAAGGCCCGGCCCGCGCCGGCAGTGCCCGCCTCAAGCGAAACGCTGCTTGGCCTGTTCGGGGGTGTAGTAGCCCAGCGCCACGTCCTGCGCCACGGCCTGCGGCGGGCGCCGCGCCGCGCTGCCATAGCCGCCGCCGCCGGGCGTGGAGACACAGATCACGTCGCCGGCCTGGATCTGGATGTCCTGGTCTTTCGACAAATGCGCCGGCACGTATTCCACGCCGCCGCGCAGGATCATCACCTTGTTCACGCCGCCCGCTGCGCCGCCCTGCGCACCCGGCGGGCCGAAGCGGCCATGGTCCATCACCATGCTCACGCTCGCCTGGCCGCGCAGCAGGCGGATGCGGTAGTTCACGCCAAAGCCGCCGCGCTGCTCGCCCGCGCCGCCCGAGCCTTCGTGCAACGAGAACTCTTCGAACAGCACCGGGTAGAGCTGCTCCATGATTTCAATCGGCGTGGTCTTGGAAATGCCGATGGTCGAGCAGCCGTTGGAAATACCGTCGCCCGCCGGGCTGCCGCCATAGCCGCCGCCGCTGATGACGTACATCACATAGGCGCGGCCCTTCAGTGGGTCGAAGCCGCCCACGCCCAGGTTGCCGCTGGTGCCGGCCGGGGCGCCGAACAGCTCGTGCGGGATGGCCTGGCCGAGCGCGGCGAACACGGCTTCGGCAATGCGCTGGCTGACCTCGGCCGCGCAGCCCGACACCGGCCGCGGGTAGCGCGCATACAAAAATGTGCCTTCGGGTTCGATGATGTGCAGCGGCTCGAAGGTGCCGGCGTTCAGCGGCACCTCGGGGAAGATGTGTTTCATGGCCAGGTAGACCGAAGACTTGGTGGTGGCGATGACGCTGTTCATCGGCCCCAGGCAGGGCGGCGAAGAACCACTCATGTCGAACGTTAGTTTTGCATCAGGCCCCACGCCGCTGCGCGTGATGCGCATGGCAATGGTCAGCGGCTCGTTGACCACGCCGTCGGAATCGACATAGGCCTTGGCTTCGTAGGTGCCGGGTGGAATGCGCTCAATCTGCACCCGCATCTGCTGTGCGGCGCGTTGCTTCAATTCAACGATGGCTTGTTCGACCGTGCCCGCACCATAACGTTCGAGCAGTGCCGACAGGCGCTTGTCGCCGGTGGTCAGTGCCGCCGCCTGGGCCTTGATGTCGCCGATGCGCTGGTCCGCCACGCGGATGTTGCTCAGGATGATGGCCAGGATTTCTTCATCCATCACGCCCTGCTTGAACAGCTTCACCGGCGGCAGGCGCAAGCCCTCTTGTTCCACTTCGGTGGCGGTGGCCGAAAAGCCGCCCGGCACTGAGCCGCCGGTGTCGGGCCAGTGGCCGGTGTTGGCCAGCCAGCACCACAGCTTGCCCTGGTGGAAGTAGGGGGCGACGAACTTCACGTCCATCAAGTGCGTGCCGCCCAGGTAGGGGTCGTTGACGATGAACACGTCACCCGGGTGCAGCGTGATGTTCAGGCGTTGCACGCGTTCGATCACCGCGGCCACGGTGAACTGCATGGTGCCCACGAACACCGGCAAGCCCAACTCACCTTGGGCAATCAGTTCACCGGTGCTGCGGTGGTAAATGCCGTCGGAGCGATCCAGCGCCTCGGCGATCACCGGGCTGAAGGCGCTGCGCACGAAGGCCAGGTCCATCTCGTTGCAGACTTGGCCCAGGCCGTTTTGCAGCACGGCCAGGGTGATGGGGTCGGTGGTCATTGCGTTACCTTCGTGCTGCGCACTGCGCTGCGCCCCTTCGGGCGGCCGGGCGGGGCTCATTGCAGTGCCACCACGCGGTCATTCGGGCCGGCCACGCAGCCCTCGGCCAGCGGCGCCCAGCCGTGGTGGATGACGGCCCGCTGGCCGTCGTGGCACAGCTCGATGCGCTGCGCGCCGGGCAGGTGCTGCTGCACGAAGGCCTCGATGGCGGCCGGCGTGCTGGTGCGAAAGCGCAGGGCGTAGAGATCGTCTTGCGGGTGGTCGTTGAGATGCACCCAGGGGATGAACGGCGCGGCCAGCATCAACCAGTGCGACCCCACGGCAACGGGCTGGGGCGCATAACCCTGGTCCTGCAGCCAGGCCTGGGCTTGTGCGCGCAGGTTGTCGCCCGGCCCCAGCGCGCCCCAGGCCGCGGCCATCAGTTCCACCAGCCACTGGTTGCAGTTCTGGTACGCCTGGCTGAAGGCGTGCGCGTTGGCGCTGTAGCTGGTGCCAAGCAGGCGCAGTGCGGTGGCCGTGTCCAGCGCGGTGCCTTCAAGCGCAGCGGCTGGCATAGCGGGCAGCAGGATGATCGAGACATGGCCGCGCTGCGCGTCGTCATTGCCCAGCACGAAGCCAGCCAGGCCCTGGTCGTACAGGCGCGGGCGTTGCTCGTCGCAGGCGTAGTAAAGCTGGCGCACCGACCACGCGCCGTTGGCGCTGGCCTTCAGGCTGACCCCGGCGTGCGAATAGCGCAGATTGAAGCGCTGCAGCTTCAGGCCGGCGCGCGCCACCAGCGCCACGCTCTGGCCGGATGCTTCCAACTCATGCCTGACCAGCGCGGCAAAGCTCAGCAGGCGGTCTTGCTGCGCGGCGCTCAAGCTCGGCGCCTGGGCGCAAAAGGGTTGAACGGCCGAGCCCGCCTG
>JAYUQE010000283.1:0-10945 GCA_043756905.1 Burkholderiales bacterium
CACCGGCCTGCACTTTGCCGACATTCAACTGCTGCTGACCGTGCTGCACCAGTTGCGCGACGCCGGCAACACCATCGTCGTGATCGAGCACAACCTGGATGTCATCAAAACCGCCGACTGGTTGATCGACCTCGGGCCCGAAGGCGGCGGCGGCGGTGGCTTGATCGTGGCCGAGGGCACGCCCGAAACCGTGGCGGCGTGCGCTGAAAGCTTCACCGGGCGGTTCTTGAAGAAGGTGCTGGCGCCTGGCTGATCAGTTCAGTTGCCGCCAGTCGTCACCCGGAATGGAGCGGCGCATGAATTCGTCGAACAGTGGCACCGTGAATGCGGTATCGCCGTGGTTCGGGCTCCAGATCATGCCCTTGGATATGAGCTTGCCGCGGGTGGGGGCAAGTGCCGTCACGGCGCGCTGCATGACCTCTGCAATGTCACCCGAACGATGCGGCCCCGGGCCCAACTCGGCCATGGCACGCAGGTAGTTCTTCTCGCCTGGCGTGAGGCGGTCGTAGCGCACGCGAAAGAAGCTTTCGTCCAGCGCTGCCGTGGCGCTTCTCAGTGCCGCGCGAACATCTTCCAGGGCAATGGGCGACGCGTCGGCGCAGTCCCAGGCATGCTTGCCCCACTCTTGCAAGAAGTATGGGTAGCCGCGGGTCTGGTTCACGACTTCCTTCAGCGCGGGCTCGGTGTACGACACGCCGCGCGCCTGCGCCGGCTTGACCAGTGCCACCCGGGCTGCAGCGTCATCCAACGGGCCCACCACCGGGAAGTCAAACAGTCGTTCTGCATAGGACTTGGCCCGCCCCATGCGCCCCGGCAGTTGCGGCAGGCCGGCGCCGATAAGGGTGATCGGCAGTTGCCTTTGGGCGCAACGGTGAAGCGCGGTGATCAATGCCGCAAGTTCGTCTTCCTTCACGTACTGCAACTCATCAATGAACATCACCAGCGCGGTGCTCGCCGCTTTGGCGGCCTGGCCAACAGCTTCCAGCAGGGCCTGCAAGTCGTGCTCAAGATCCCCGTTGTCGGCCAGTCCGGGTTCAGGGTCGAAATCGAGGCCAACTTCAATGTCCTGGTACTTGATCTTCAAACTCTTGGCGAACCCGGCCAAAGCCTTGAGTGCGCGCTGCGCCAGAACCCGTGCCTTGGTTTGGCGCGACAAGCGCAACAGGGCCTGGCGCAGCTGTGGCGCCAGCATCGCCGGCAAGGAGCGGCCTTCGGGTGCTTCGACGCGCAAGGTCTGAACGCCGTTCTCTTCGGCGCTGTCGCGCATGCGATCCAGCAGCACCGTCTTGCCCACGCCGCGCAGGCCGAGCATCAACACGCTTTTTGCCGGGCGGCCATGGCGGATGCGCTCGATCGCGACGCGCACGTTCTCGCGCAACTCGTCGCGCCCGGCCAACTCTGGCGGCGGCGTTCCCGCGCCGGGTGCATAGGGGTTCTCAACAGGATTCATGAGGCATCATTATGCCGAGCTTAGAGAATTTATGGAAATACGGTAAGTTCGCTAATATCGATATAAATGAGACGATTCCGAGCGCGCACACGTTGCATTGGCCTCAAGCTTGCACCAACACGCCAAGCAAGAAGCGGTTCAAGTCAACGATCTCCTGCGGGCTCACCGAATGCGGCATGTTGTACTCATGCCATTCAACGCCATAGCCCAGCGCCCGCAGCGCATCGCGCGAGGCCACCGCGCGATCCAGGCCGATCATCGCGTCCTGCGTGCCATGGGCCATGAAGATCGGCACCTGGGCGTTGGCGGCGTGGCGCTCTTGTGCGGTCTGCGCGGCCAGCGGCAACCAGCCTGACAACGCCACCAGCCCGGCCAGGCGGTGGGCATGGCGCAAGCCGGTCTGCAAGGTCATGGCGCAACCCTGCGAGAAGCCGGCCAGCACCGTACGCTGCGGCGCAATGCCGCGCTCGCGTTCGCGCGCCAACAAGGCTTCAACCTCGGCTTGCGCCGCGCGCAGCCCAGCCTCGTCTTCGCCGGCACGCCCGCCCATCGCGATCACATCAAACCAGGCCCGCACCGCCTGGCCGCCGAAAGCCGTGATCGGCCGCACTGGCGCATGCGGGAAGACGAAGCGCACGTCGCCCACGGCAGACAGATCGAGCGCCTCCATCACGGGCACGAAGTCATGACCATCGGCCCCCAGGCCGTGTAGCACGATCACGCTGGCTTGAGGCTGGGGGCCGGTTTGCAGTTCGATGGTTTCCAGGGTCATGGCTCATTCGGTGGCGGGCAAGGGGCTGAAGTCTAGCGAGCCACGCCCCTACACTGACCGCACTGCAAGGAGGGCCCTGAAATGCGTGTTCCCCAACTGGCCTGGTTGCTCGCCGCCGCCCTGGCCGCCGGCTGCGCCACCACCACCGTCAACAACCCCGTCAGTGGCCGCGCCGAGCGCACGGTGATGGACGAAGCCAGCGAGCTCACCGAAGGCCGCAAGGCGCATGAGGAGGTGCTGAAGGAAACACCGCCCGTGGCCAACCCGGCTTTGCAGGCCTACGTAAACGGCGTCGGGCAACGCCTGGCCGCGCAGTCGCACCGGCCGGGCCTGCAGTGGACCTTCACGGTGCTCGACAGCCCCGAGGTCAACGCCTTCGCGCTGCCGGGCGGTTTTGTCTACATCACGCGCGGCATCATGGCTTATCTGGACAGTGAAGCCGACATGGCCGGCGTCATCGGCCACGAGATCGGCCACGTCACCGCGCGGCACGGCGCGCAGCGCGCCACGCGGCAACAAAGCGCCGGCCTGGGCGTGTTGGCCGCCAGCGTGCTCGGCGCCGTGCTCGAAAGCCGCGGCCTGGGCGGCGTGGGGCAACTGGCCGGGCAACTCGGCCAGGCCGCGGCCGCCGGCTACGTGGCGCGCTACAGCCGCGAGCAGGAGTTGCAGGCCGATCAACTCGGCGCCGAATACCTGGCGCGGGCGAAGTTCGACCCGAAGAACATGGTCGACGTGATCCAGGTGCTGAAAGACCAGGACCAGTTCCGCGCCGACCAGGTGCGCGCCGCCGGCCGCACGCCGCAAGGCCACAACGACTGGCTGGCCTCGCACCCCAGCAGTGAAGAGCGGTTGCGCCAGATCGCGCAACGCGCGCAAGGCCACCCCGGCCCGTTCAGCGACGACGGCAAGGCGCGCTACCTGAAGGCCATCGACGGATTAACGTTTGGTGACAGCCGCGAGCAAGGCCTGACGCGCGGGCAGAATTTCTACCACGAGCCACTGGGCATTGCGCTGACCGCACCGCCGCGCTGGGCGGTGCAAAACGGCGCCGAGGCGATCCAGATCGTCAACGCCGAGGCCGACGCCGCGCTGATCGTGCGCCTGGTGCCGGCGGATGCCGGCAGCACGCATGAAGAAATCATCCGCAAGCTGTTCAAGCCAGAGCAGGGCCGCATCGAGCCCTACACGCTGCCCAGCGGCCTGCGCGCCAGCCACTTCACCGGTGCGCGGCGCAATGCGCAGGGCCAGTTGACCAACATCGAGCTCACCGTCGTCAGCGGGCCTAACGGTAGCAACTACCTGCTGGGCTATGCCGCCAAGGATGCGAATGCCCTGCAACGTGCGCGCCCCGGCCTGCGCGACGCCGAAGCGAGCTTTCGCCCCCTGAGCAGTGGCGACCGCGCCGCTGCGCGGCCCTGGGCGCTGCGCAGCGTGCCGTATCCCAGCGGCGGCTTTGCCCAGCTCGCGCGCAACTCGCCGCTGGGTACGCAGGCTGAAAGCACGCTCAAGCTGATCAACGGCGCCTACGGCGGCAAGCTGCCGGCGCCGGGGCAGTTGGTGAAAGTGGTGGACGCGCAATGATCTGTGAAGTGCTGGTGGTGAGCGCCGATGAGGCGCACCGCGCGCTGTGCGTGCAAGGCCTGAATGCCGCCGCCGCCAAGCTGCCCAACCCCTACGGCCTGGCCGCGCGCGGCTGTGCCTCGGGCGACGCCGCCGTGGCCGCGGTGCTGGGGGGTGGCGATGTGCAGGTGGTGCTGGTGGACCATGGCAGCGCGGCGCACACCGACGCCGCCGCGGTGAGCACGGCGCAGCGCATCATCGAGCTGCGCCCGGAAGTGTCGATCTACATCATGCTGCAGGACGACGACACCAAGATGCTGGTCGAGGCCTTGGCCAGCGACGCGGTGGACGGCTACTTCTTTCGCGACGAAAGTGATTTCAACGGCTGGCACCGCATCCTCACGGCTGAAGTGGCAGAAAAGGCCGACACGCCGTTCTATGACGAGCTGAAGGACTACGTCGCGCTGGCCAAGGACAGCTGGCACACCCCCGGCCATGGGGGCGGTGATTCGTTCAAGGGCAGCCCCTGGGTCGGCGACTTCCACAGCTTCGTGGGTGAAGAGATGCTGCGCGCCGACCTGAGCGTATCGGTGCCGCGGCTCGATTCATTGCTGCACCCCACCGGCGTCATCGCCCAGGCGCAGGCCCTGGCCGCCAAGGCCTTCGGTGCACGCGCCACCTACTTCGCCACCAACGGCACCAGCACGGCCAACAAGGTGATCTTCCAGACGCTGCTGGCGCCGGGCGACAAGCTGCTGCTCGACCGCAACTGCCACAAGAGCGTGCACCACGGGGTGATCCTTTCCGGCGCGCGGCCGGTGTACCTGGAGGCCTCGGTGAACCGCCACCTGGGCCTGTTCGGCCCGGTGCCCAAGGCCACGCTGTTCGCGGCGATCGCCCAGCACGCTGATGCCAAGGTGCTGATCCTCACCAGTTGCACCTACGACGGCCTGCGCTACGACCTGTTGCCCATCATCGCCGCAGCGCATGCCGCGGGCATCAAGGTCATCGTCGACGAAGCCTGGTACGGCCACGCGCGCTTCCACCCGGAGCTGCGGCCCACCGCGCTGGAGTGCGGCGCTGACTACGCGACGCAAAGCACACACAAGGTGCTGTCGGCGTTTTCGCAGGCCAGCATGATCCATGTGAACGATGCGAGCTTTGACGAGCACCTGTTCCGCGAGAACTTCAACATGCACGCCAGCACCAGCCCGCAATATGCGCTGATCGCCAGCCTCGACGTCGCGCGCAAGCAAGCGGTGATGGAAGGCTACAAACTGCTTGAACGCTCGCTCAAGTTTGCGCGCGAATTGCGCGAACGCATCAACACCACGGGGGCCTTCCGCGTGCTGGAACTGGATGATTTGCTGAGCGACGAGGTGCGCGGCGATGGCATTCGTCTGGACCCCACCAAATTAACGATCGACATCAGCGCAAGCGGCTATTCGGCCGACGAGTTGCGGCAGCAACTGATCGACCGCTTCAACATCCAGGTCGAGAAGAACACCCACAACACGCTGACACTGTTGCTCACGATCGGCACCACGCGCAGCAAGGTCTCGCGCCTGTTCGATGCGATGCTGCGTTTGTCGAAGGAACGCCGAGCACCGCTGCCGCAAACCCGCCTGTCCGAGCTGCCCGCCTTCACCCGCCTGGCCTGCCTGCCGCGCGATGCCTTCTACGAAACCGGCGAACGCCTGGCCTTGCTCGCCGACGACGGCCGGCCCAACGCCGCGCTCGATGGCCGGGTGTGCTGCGACCAGATCGTGCCCTACCCGCCGGGCATTCCGGTGCTGGTGCCGGGGCAGGTGGTTGATGCTGCCATCCTGGCTTATCTCGTTCGTTTGTTGCAAACGCAGAAGTCGATCGACTTGCACGGCCTGGCGCACAAGGATGGGCAGTGGCAGTTGCGCGTGCTCACGCCTGAGGAGTTGGCGGGCCTGCCGGCGCGCGCCTGAGACACGCGGCGTTGCGAGCCGCGCTCACAGCTTGAAGTCGTAGTCGACGATCACCGGCGCGTGGTCGGAGAAGCGCTTTTCAAGGTAGATGTGCTCGCGCCGCGCCTTGGCCGCGATGCCTGGCGTGGCCAGGTGATAGTCGAGCCGCCAGCCCACGTTGTTGGCCCGCGCCTGGCCGCGGTTGCTCCACCAGGTGTATTGCTCGGGGTGCGGGTTGAGCGTGCGAAACACATCCACCAACCCGGCTTCTTGCAGCAGCCGCGTCAGCCACGAACGTTCTTCGGGCAGGAAGCCGGAATTCTTCCGGTTCCCCTTCCAGTTCTTCAGGTCGATTTCGTTGTGCGCGATGTTCACGTCGCCCACCAGGATGAATTCGCGTTCGCCCTTCAAGGCCAGCAAGTGCGGATACACGACTTCGAGAAAACGGTACTTCGCCGCCTGGCGCTCCTCGCCCGACGAGCCGCTGGGGAAATAGCAGCTGATGATGCTCAAGCGGCGCCGGGCGGTGTCGAAGCGCGCCTCGACGTAGCGGCCTTCGGCGTCGAATTCATCGTGGCCCAGGCCGATGATCACGTCGCTGGGCGTCTTGCGGCTGTACACGCCCACGCCGGCGTAGCCCTTCCTCTGCGCGAAGTGGAAGTGGCCCTTCAGGCCAGCCACTTCATCGAAGCGCCCGGCCACGTCGGCGTGCTGGGCCCTGATCTCCTGCACGCCCATACAATCGGCGCCCGCGCTTTCGGCCCATTCGACAAAGCCCTTGTTGGCCGCCGAACGGATGCCGTTCAAGTTGAGTGTTAGAAGCCTGAACAAGAAAGACCTTTCATGAGTGCGCCGCTGATTGAAGACGCCCTGGCCCGCGAGTTCGTGGCGTTTTCAGTGGCCAGCGGCGTGCTGCGCTTCGGTGAATTCAAGACCAAGGCAGGCCGGCAGTCGCCATATTTTTTCAACGCCGGTTTGTTCAATGACGGCGCGTCGCTGAACCGGCTGGCGGGATTTTATGCACGGCGCTTGCTCGCATCGGGCCTGGGTTTCGACATGCTGTTTGGCCCGGCCTACAAGGGCATTCCCCTGGCTGCAGGCCTGGCCGTTGAGTTGGCCCGCGCTGGGCGCAACGTGCCCTACGCCTACAACCGCAAGGAAGCCAAAGACCATGGCGAAGGCGGAGTGCTGGTGGGCGCGCCGGTGCAAGGACGCGTGTTGATCATTGACGATGTGATCTCTGCCGGCACCTCGGTGCGCGAATCCATCGCCATGATCGAAGCGGCGGGCGCCAAACCCTGCGGCGTGCTGATTGCGCTGGACCGCCAGGAGCGCGCCACCGAGAACGGCCGCGATGCCGCCTGGTCGGCGGTGCAGTTCGTGACCCGGCAGCTCAAGCTGCCGGCAGTGGCAATTGCCACGCTGGCCGATCTGTTGCGCTTTTTGCAAACCAGCGCCGCGCCCGATTTGGCCGCGCATGTCGCCAGCGTGGCGGCTTACCGCGAACGTTACGGGGTGTGATGAGCTCGCGCCGGATTTGCGCCGTGGCACTGGCGACTGCCTTGACCACCGCCGTGGTGCAGGCGCAGCCCGGCATCTACACCTGCACCGACGACAAGGGCCGGCGTCACACCTCTGACCGCCCGATCCCGGAGTGCCTGGCCAAGGAACAGCGCTTGCTCAACCGCGACGGCTCGGTGCGCCAGGTGCTGGCACCCACGCTGACTGCTGAAGAGCAGGCTGCGCGCGAAGCCCGCGAGCGTGCGGCCGCGCAAGCGCGCGCCGCGCAGGCCGACGCGGTGCGGCGCGACCGCAACCTGCTGGCGCGCTACCCGAACGAGGCGGCCCACGCCAAGGCGCACGAGGCCGCGCTGGACACGGTGCGCCTGGCCATCAAGGCCACCGAGCAACGTTTGAAGGAACTGCAAGCCGCCCGCCTGCCTCTGCTGCAGGACAGCGAGTTCTACATCGGCAAGCCGCTGCCGGCCAAGCTGCGCGCCGCGCTGGATTCGAACCAGACCGCCAGCGACGCGCAGCGCGCCGCGGCGCAGAACCAGCAGGCCGAACTGGAGCGCGTGAATCAACTCTATGACGCCGAGCTGGCTCGCCTGCGCCGGCTGTGGGCGGGCGCGCCGGCGGGCTCGCTGGCGGCGGCGGCGGTGGCCGCGCCAACCGCCTCTGCAGCCCGGCGTTAAGTTACCGGGCTCGGGCGGGCCACTCAGCCCAGCGCCTGCTTCAACAAGTCGTTCACCTGGGCCGGGTTGGCCTTGCCGCGGCTGGCCTTCATGACCTGGCCGACCAGCGCGTTGAAGGCCTTTTCTTTGCCGGCGCGGAACTCTTCCACTGACTTCGGGTTGGCGGCCAGCACCTGTGCCACGATGGCCTGCAAGGCGCCGGCGTCGCTCATTTGCTTCAGGCCCTTGGCGTCGATCAGCGCATCGACATCGCCGTCGCCGGCCCACAGGGCATCGAACACCTGGCGCGCGGCGTTGTTGGAGATGGTGCCGTCTTGAATGCGCGTGATGAGCTGCGCCAAGACCGCCGGTTGCACCGGCGCCTCAGCCATGTCGCGGCCTTCGGTGTTCAGGCGCTTGCTGAATTCACCCATCAACCAATTGGCCACCAGCTTGGGCGCCTTGCAGGCGTCGCGCGCGGCCTCGTAGAAGCTGGCCATGGCCTGGCTTTGCGTGACCATGGCCGCGTCGTAGGCGCTCAAGCCGTCGTCGCGCACGAAGCGAGCGGCCATGGCGGCGGGCAACTCAGGCATGGCCGCGCGCACGTCTTCCACCCATTGCGGCGCAATCACCAGCGGCGGCAAATCGGGGTCGGGGAAGTAGCGGTAGTCGTGCGCGTCTTCCTTGCTGCGCATGGCGCGGGTTTCGCCGCTGTCGGGGTTGAACAGCACGGTGGCTTGTTGAATCGTTAACCCGTCTTCGATGCGGTCGATTTGCCACTGCACTTCAAAGTCGATGGCCTGTTGCAGGAAGCGAAACGAGTTCAGGTTCTTGATCTCGCGCCGCGTGCCCAGCTCAGCACCGGGCCGCCTGACGGAAACGTTGGCATCGCAGCGGAAGCTGCCTTCCTGCATGTTGCCGTCGCACACACCCAACCACACCACCAGGGTGTGCATGGCCTTGGCGTATTCCACGGCCTCGGCGCTGGAGCGCATGTCGGGCTCGGAGACGATTTCCAGCAGCGGCGTGCCGGCGCGGTTCAGGTCGATGCCGGTGGCGCCGGCATAGTCTTCGTGCAGCGACTTGCCTGCGTCTTCTTCGAGATGCGCGCGGGTCAGGCGCACGCGCATTGGCACACCGTCGAGCATGAATTCGACGTGGCCGCCCTGCACCACGGGAATCTCGTACTGGCTGATCTGGTAGCCCTTGGGCAGGTCAGGATAAAAGTAGTTCTTGCGCGCGAAGATCGACAGCGGCGCGATCGTGGCGCCCACGGCCAGGCCGAAGCGAATGGCGCGCTCCACCGCGCCGCGGTTGAGCACCGGCAGGGTGCCCGGCAAGGCCAGGTCCACCGCGCAGGCCTGGGTGTTGGCCGCGGCACCGAACTGCGTGCTGGCGCCGCTGAAGATCTTGCTGCGCGTTGAGAGCTGGGCATGGGTTTCCAGGCCGATGACGACCTCGAAGCCGCGCGTCAGGGCAGTCACGGTTGCCATGGAGTCTTGCTGCCCGAATTGAGCTTCAACAAGCTCGGCCAGTCGATGGCGCCACTGGGCGAGCAAAAGTCTTTCGCGAACTCGACTGTGAAGCGCGTTCGCACGCTGCCGTAAGCTTCTAGGAATTCGTCGCAATGCTGGCGGGCTTGATACCCCAGAGGTTCAACCAGGGCTTGGTACATCGAGCGTTCGTTCGAGATCAAAAACCAGAAATCCTCGCCGCAAAGTTTCAGGTAGTCGCCATTCGCCTTGTGCGGGCTGCCATCTCGGCCATAGCAGCAGCCATTGACGCAGACAATCTTCGTACGATGGCCTGCAATGCGTCTGACGGTGTTGAAGTCGCCAATCATCTTCTTGATCTGGCGCGAGTTGCCCCAATTCGGCCCACTCTTCACCGACACGGCGTATCGGGCCTTGTCCCGAGTGAATTCAAGGTCAATGCCCTCGGAGGTGGACTTTTGGCCACCATAGACCGTACCGCACACCTGGATCGCCAGCGTCTCCAGAAATTCGCCAAACAGAGTCTCCTCGTTTGACGACAAATGCGCGTCAAGCAATTGCTGCACGAGATCTGGTGCGGCTGTGACAGCCTTTGCTTTGAAAAGGTAAGGGTTCTTTCGTCTCAACACCTGACCAAGCTGAAGGTTCCCAATCGAACGTAGGCGCTTGTCGTGAAAGCCGCTCTTGATGTTTTCGGAGACAAACGTACTGGCCTCGTCAAGCAACGTCATAGATCGCACCAGGCTCAAAGAGTTGAGACTGAATCGGCCTGAGCCGTGCGCGGCACATTTCGACAAATTCTGACGAAACATCAATACCAACCCCCACGCGGCCCAAGTCCATGGCTGCATCCAAAGTGGTGCCTGAACCCACGAACGGATCGAGGATCACGTCACCTGGATCCGAGAAGAGTTGAATGAACCACTTGGGCAGTGCAATTGGATACGCAGCACTGTGCTGTTTGTTCCCACACTCAGTAGCCAAGTGCAGCACATTGGTGGGATAAGCCTTGTCGCGAGTTTGCCAGTTGGCAATGTTTTTTCCAAACCCATTGCCCACTTGCGAGTCGTACCGAACCACATCGTTCTTGCCTAGTGCTTTGAGTCGAGTCTTCGCCCAATCACCCATCGGAACCATCACGGCGTCCTGGTTCATCTTGAACTTTCGCGCCTTGGTGAAGTGCAGGCACCGCTCCCATGCATCACGAAACCGATTCGGCCACTTGCCCGGGTAGCAATTGCGCTTGTGCCAGACATATTCCTCAGTCCAAAGCCAACCTGACTTTCGCATGGCAAGAATCAGCTCCAGCACGTACGTGTGTCTTTCTCCATTCATCGCCTTTTCTTTGATGTTCAAAACAAACGAGCCGGTGGGCTTCAACACCCGAAGCATCTCGCTGGCTCTAGGCATAAACCATTCGACATAGCGATCGGGATGAACTCCACCGTACGTATCGGCGCGCTGGTCAGCATAGGGAGGTGACGTAACGATCAGGTCCACAGACTGATCCGGCAAGTCCTTCAAAACATCTAGGCAGTCGCCAAGGTGAACCGAGTGCA
>JAYUQE010000284.1:0-1523 GCA_043756905.1 Burkholderiales bacterium
TGATGTCGGCGCCGAAGGCCGCGCTGGCGGTCTTGATGCTGATGCCGCTGGCCGCGGCATCAACGCGGGTTTTGGCTTCGATCTCGTCGAACACCGCCATGCGCTCGGCGAAGGACTCACCGCCCAGCTTGGTGATGGCTTCACGATCTTTGGCGCTCAAGGCTTCCCACTTCTTCTTGTTGATGAAGAAGGCGAAAGAGGGTGCGGTGAGGTGGCCCGGCACGTCGATGATGTGCTTGGCGTACTGCAAGGTCTTGAAGGCGTTGGCATCGAGCAGCGAATAGCCGGCAAAGGCATCGACCGTGCCGCCGGAAATGATTTCATGGCTGCGCACCGCGGGTGCGGCCACCACGCCGGCGCCGGCGTCTTCCAGCAGCTTGGCCGCCGAACCGGGCAGGCCGTAGATCTTCATGCCCTTGAGTTGCGCCACGCTGTCGATGGGCCCCTTCATGCTGAAGATGGGCCCGGGCAGGCCGACCCACATGCCGATCAGGTGCACGTCTTTGTATTCATCGGCCTGCTTGAAGAACTTTTCGTGCGTGCGCCACAAGGCCACCGAGCTGGCGCGTGATGTGCCGTTCACGCCCGGCAGGTGCGCCAGTTGCGCCAGCTTCACCTTCGGCGCCAGAAAGCCGTGGAACTGGTAGGCGACATCGAACACGCCCTTGACCACACCATCCATCTGCTGCGGCGGCGCGGCCAGGCTGGTGGGTGCCACATCGAGCTTGACGCGGCCCTCGGTGGCCTTGGCCACGTCGTCCACCCATTGCTTGAAGACCCGGGTGTTGATCGGGTGCTGCGGCTGGATGAAGCTGTTGAACAGCAGCGTGGTGGGCTGCGCCTGCGCTGCCAGCGGCAAGGCGGCGGCAAACAGCAGGGCGGTGAAGATGCGGCGTTGGAACATGGGTGGCTCCTTGTATTAACGTTCGAAAAGACTTGTGGTCGAAAGAATGATCAGGCTGCCGCAGACACCGGCGGCTCGAACACCACGCCATATTGCGGCGCGATGCTCACCACCCGGCCCGGGTGGCCCACGTTGTGAATGCGGCGATACAACTGCACCAGTTTGCCGGCCGGCGCGGCCCAGAACAGGGCGTTCACGCACTTGCCCGTGTTGTTGAAAAAGGCATGCGGCACGCCGCGCGGCAGCACGGCCACCTGGCCGGGCAGCGCGGTCTGGCGTTGCCCGCCCACAAGCAAATCAATCACGCCGTCATACGGGTAAAGGTACTCGTCTTGATCGGCATGCGTGTGTGGCGGCACAAACGTTTCTTCGGCAAACACGGCATGCCAGGCAAAGCATTCGGGGCTGATCAGCTTGGGGGTGTAGACCTGGCCCAGGATGTTCCAGCTCACACCGTCCAGTCCATAGGGCGTGTGCGGTACGTCGGGCAATGCGGTCATGTTCACGTGACGCTCCCTCCTGGGGTGACGAGTTTGTCGAGCGTGATCTTCACGATCGGGTTGCTCGACGCAAAGCGTGGCTTGAACTTCTGGCGCTGCGCGGCCAGGTCGGCTTCATC
>JAYUQE010000285.1:0-10881 GCA_043756905.1 Burkholderiales bacterium
TCAGGCGTGCTCGGGCTGCCAGCGGATGATGATGCGCTCCAGCGCCACCACCGCCAGGAAGAAGCTGCCCGACAGGCAGGCGCTCATCACGATGGCCGCATACAGCAGCGGCGAATCGAAGTTATAGGTGGCCTGGATGATCATGGCGCCGATGCCCTGCGTGGCGCCGATCCATTCGCCCACCACGGCGCCGATCACCGACATCGACGCTGCGATGCGCAACGCCGAGAACAGGTAAGGCAGCGCGCTGTACACGCGCAGCTTGAAGAAGATTTCGCTGCGGCTGGCCGAGAGCACACGCATCAGTTCCATGGCCTGCGGGTTCACCGCCTCCAGCCCGCGCACGCTGTTCACCAGGGTGGGGAAGAAGCACACCAGCGCCGCGATCGCAATCTTCGGCTCAACGCCATTGCCCATCAGCAGCACCAGGATCGGCGCCTTGGCCACCACAGGAATGGAGTTGAACATCACCACCACCGGAAAGAAGATTTCCTGCAAGCGCCGGTAGTGCACGAAGACCGTCGCCACCGCAATGGCCGCCAGGTTGCCAAGCAAGAAGCCGCCCAGCGCCTCCAGCGCCGTTGGCACCAGGTTGGCAAAGAGCACGGCGCGTTTGGCATACAAGGTCTGCAACACCGCCCAGGGTGACGGCGCGATGAAGGGCTTCACGTCAAACACCACCACCAGCCCCCACCACAGCGCCAGCAAGACAGCGATGCCGAGCACGGGCATCAGCCGGCGGCGCTGGCGCTCGCGGCGTTGCGCTTCCCGATACCGCGCCTCTTCCTCGTCCATGGCTGGTTCAGGTGCGGCCACGGCAGTGGTGGTGGTAGGCAGCGGCGCGTTCACGAGCAGGCCTTCATCAGCAGGTGTTCGTCAACAGGTTTCCAGCAGGCGGCGCAGTTCGCCCGTGAGGGCCACGAACGGTGCACTTTCGCGCGTGGCCAGCGTGCGCTCGGCCGGCAGCGGCACGTTCACGATGGCGCGCACCCGCCCCGGGCTGGCCGCCATCATCAGCACGCGCTGGCCCAGGTAAGCGGCCTCGTGGATGCTGTGGGTGACGAACAGCACCGTGATGCCGAGTTCGCGCCACACCCGGCGCAGCTCTTCATTCAGGCGGTCGCGGGTGATCTCGTCGAGCGCGCCGAAGGGCTCGTCCATCAGCAGGATCTTGGGGTCGCTGGCCAGCGCGCGCGCGATCGCCACGCGCTGGCGCATGCCGCCCGAAAGCTCATGCGGGTAGGCCAGTTCGCTGCCGCCCAGGCCAACCATGTGCAGCAGCTCGCGCGGCGAGGCCTTGCCGCGGCGCGCGCGGTTAACTGCTACCTGCAACGGCAGCTCCACGTTCTGCAGCGCGTTGCGCCAGGGCAGCAGCGCCGGGTCTTGAAACACAAAGCCGATATCGCGGCGCAGGCGCGCGGCTTCGGGCTTCTGGCCGAACACCAGCACCTCGCCGGCGTTGGGCGTGATGAGGTCGGCCACCACGCGCAGCAAGGTGCTCTTGCCGCAACCCGAGGGGCCCAGCAGCGTGAGGAACTCGCCCACCGCCACATCCAGGCTCAGGCCCTGCAGCGCGGTGACGGCGCGGCGCTCGGTGAAGAAGCGCACGTGCAGGTTGCGGCAGGTGACGGCCGTGCCAGCCATGCTGCTGCCCGGCGTGGCCAGCGTCTCGGGCGCCGGCACAGCGCTCAGGCTTTCTGGCGTGCGGCCTGGGTCGCCTTCAGCAGTTCGAGCGTGATCACCTCGTCGACCTTGGGCGTGCGCGCGGTGAACTGCCCCAGCTCGCTGTAAAGCGCGATCTGTTCCTGCCAGTTCCCCGCGTCCATGCTGCCCCAGCCCTGCGCGCGCGCCGCATCACCGAAGCTGTAGGCCAGCATCACGTCGGCAGCCACGCGCTCATCAGTGCGATCGAGATTGGGGTATTCCTTCACCAGCAGGTCCACCGCCTGGTCGCGGTTCTTGTCGGCCCAGGCCCAGCCCTTGGCGGCAGCGCGCAGGAAGCCGGCCAGCACGTCGCCCTTTTCCTGCAGCGTCTTGGTGGTGGCGTAGTAGGGCAGCGCGTACAGCTTCACGCCGGTGTCCCACAGCGTCATGTCCACGCGCTCGGCGCCCAGCACCTTCAGCGCGGTGGTGTTGGTGAGCCAGCCGGTCACGGCATCAACCTGGCCGGTCAGCAGCGGCGCCATGTCGGCGCCGATGGTGACGATGGTGACGTCTTTTTCAGCGATCTTGTTCTTGGCCAGCAGCGCGCGCAGCAGGATCACGCCGGTGGCCTGGATGCCGATCTTCTTGCCCACCATGTCCTTGGCAGTTCGGATGGGGTTCTTCTTCAGCGAGAAGAAGGTGTAGGGGTGCTTCTGAATGCCGACGGCAAAGCACTTGATCGGCAAGCCCTGCGACACGGCCAGCATCAGCGATGGGCTGGAAGACACCTGGCCGAGCTCGAAGCGGCCCGAGGCCACCACCGCCACGCCGTCGATGCTGGGGCCGCCGGGCTGAATTTGAAAGTCGATGTCTTCGGCCTCGAAGTAACCCAGCTTCTTGGCCGCCACTTCGCCCAACTGGTTGCCGCCAATGAGCCAGCCGAGCTGCATGTTGATCTTGTGCTTGCCGGCGGCCAGTGCCTCGATGGACATGAAGCTGCCGCCGGCCGCCACGGCCCCAACGGCCACGGTGGCGGCCAGCATGCGGCGGCGGGCGGGGTCGAGATGGTCGTTCATGGGGGCTCCACTCGTTGCACGGGATGCGGGCCATTCTGTTGGCCGGCTTGCGCTGTCGCAAGAGGTGTTTACGGCTATGCGCGCGCCACAAACACAGCCCGCGCGCTCAGCCGCCGCGCAGTGCCGCCAGCTTGTGCTCGATGCGCGCCATCATGCGCGTCAGGTCGCTGTGCTCGTCGGCGGTGAGCGCGGCACCCGGCGCGCGCACGTGGGCGCTGGCGATGGCGCCGCGCCGGCGCAGGATCTCCTTGCGCCAGGCCAGCGCCACGCCGGCCTGGGTTTCGTAACGCACCAGCGGCAGGTAGATTTCGAACAGGTCGTCGGCCAGGTCGCGGTTGCCGGCCTGCATGGCGCGGTACACCTCGGTCAGCATTTCCGGGTAGGCCACACCCGTCATCGGGCCATCGGCGCCGCGCGCCAGCTCCAGCGGGTAGAACAGGCCGTTGTTGCCGACCAGGATCGAGACGCGGCGCTGCGCATAGATCGGGTCTGCCTCCAGCGCGCGGATGCGCGAAATCTTCGTCAGCCCCGGGCTGTCTTCGGCCTTGAGCATCACCACCTGTGGCAGCTCGCGCACGATCTGGCTGAACACGGGAACCGACATGTGCACGCCGGTCACTGCCGGGTAGTCCTGCACGCACACCGGCACCTGCGGGCCGAGCGCCTTGCAGGCAGCGGCGTAGAAGTTGAAGAACTGCTCATCGTGCCGCACCGTGGGAGGCGGGGCGATCATCACCCCGGCGGCGCCCGTGGCCATGGCCGCATGGGCCAGCGCCAGCATCGGGTCGAAGGCCGGCGACGACACGCCCACCACCACCGGGATACGGCCATCCACGCGCCGCAAGAAGCGGTTCATCACCGCCAGCGATTCTTCCTGCGACAGCTTCTGTGCCTCGCCCATGATGCCCAGGATGGTCAGACCATCAATGCCGAAACTCAGGTAGAAGTCGGTGAGGCGGTCGATGCTGGGCAGGTCGAGATCTCCGCTGTCGGTAAACGGCGTGGCGGCGATGACGAAGACGCCGGCGGTGTGGTGGTGGATGGGCGCGGCCATGGGGGGTCCTGGTGGGTGGTGCACAAGCCATTGCAGCCAGCACGGCTTGCCCTGCGTGGGGTTCAGGCCGCGTGGCCAAGCCACGGGTGCTTGAGCAGGCGCGGCCAGCGTAACAGCTCCCTTGAGCCCAAAGGCCGTTGGTTCTTGCTTATGGTCAAACCATTGACCAGGCAGATCATTGACCCTAAAGTGGGCTGATGGTCATTGCCCGACGCCCCAGCTCCGCCCAAGCCACCCGCACCGTGGCCAGCGCCCCCAGCCGCCCGGCCGCCGCCGCGGGGGCGCTGGGGCAGATCAACGTGCCCAAGTCGTGCGACGTGCTGGCGCAGCGGCTGCAAGCGCACATCCTGGGCGGCACCTATGGCCCCGGCACGGCCTTGCCCACTGAACGCGACCTGGTCAGCACCACCGGCCTGAGCCGGGGCTCGGTGCGCGAGGCGCTGCGCATTCTTGAAGCGCAGGGCCTGGTGCGCACGCGCGCCGGGCGCTATGGCGGCTCGGTGGTGTCGCAACCGTCTGATGCGCAGTTGGCCGGCCAGATTGAACTCTTCGCCAAGGGCCGCGCGGTGCCGCTGCATGCGCTGGTTGAAGCGCGCCAGGCGCTGGAGCCGATGGTGGCCTACCTGGCGGCGCGCCACCGCAGCGCGCAAGACTTGCTGCAACTCCAAGCCATTTCGGCCCAGCTCGACGCGGCGGCACAAGACGATGTGCCGGGCTTTCTTGAGCACAACGCAAGCTGGCACACCGCACTGGCCGCGGCCAGCCACAACGACCTGCTGCGCGCCTTCACGGCCTCCATCTCAGGGTTGATGCTGGAGGCCTCACGCATCGAAAACTTCGCCTCGCCCGATGTGCGCAAGCTGGTGACCCAGGCGCACCGGCGCATCCTGCAGGCCATTGAAGCGCAAGACGCCGACGCTGCGCGCCGCCGCGCCGAACGCGACATCCAGGCCTATGCGCAGCACCTTGAAGCCGCGCTGCAAGCCGTGCGCCGCACACCGGCGCGCCGGCGCAAGCCGGTCTGATCATGGCCCGTGTAAGCAGCGCAGCGCAACGCACGCCGGTGCTGGTGGGCATGGGCACGGCCACCCAGCGCGAAAGTGATTGGCGCCGCGCGCTGGAGCCCATCGACCTGATGCTGCAAGCCGTGCACGCAGCCGGCGCCAGCAGCGGCAGCGCGCACACGCTGCGCGGCGCGCAGTTCATTGCCGTGCCGCGCGGGCGCTGGTCTTATGCCAACCCGGCCGGCGAACTGGCACGCCACATCGGCGCGCAGGCCATCACCTTGTTGGCCGATGTGGGGGTGTTGCAGCAAACCTTGATCGGCCAGGCCTGCGAGCGCATCGCCCAGGGTGAGCTGCACACCGCGCTGGTGGCAGGGGCCGACACCGGTTGGCGCTTGCTGCGCGCCCAACTCGCGGGGCGAATGACGGAGCAAGTGGCCAACGAACGGCAACAACCCGACGAACCCGACATTCACCTTTCACCCGCGAGCGAACTGCGCCATGCAGAGGAAAAGCGCGCGGGCCTGCACATGCCGGTGGGCTTGTACGCCATCATCGAAAGCGCCTGGCGCGCGCAGCAGGGCTGGTCGGTGGCGCAGCATCGCGACGAACTGGCGGCGCTGGGCGAACGCTTCAGCCGCATCGCCGCGGCCAACCCGCATGCCTGGCAGCGCAGCGCTGTCACGGCGGCCGAGATTCGCGAGGCCGCGCCGCGCAACCCGATGCAGGCCTTCCCGTACACGCGCGCGCATTGCTCCACCTGGAACGTTGATCAAGCCGCTGCCTTGCTGTTCTGTTCGGCCGCGCGGGCCACTGAATTGGGCATCGACCCCGCACGCTGGGTGTACCCGCTGGCCAGCACGCAGTCCAACCACATGCTGCCGGTGACGGCGCGCGCAACGCTGCACGACTGCCCGGGTGCGCGCATCGCCGGGCAGGCTGCGCTGGTCACGCTGGAGGCGCTGGGCGTGCCGGCAGAGCAAGTCGATCTGGTGGATTTGTACAGCTGCTTTCCCGTGGCCGTGCAGGTCTATGCCGCGGCATTGGGCCTGCCGTTGCAGCGCGATCTCACCGTGACCGGCGGCATGCCCTTTGCCGGCGGGCCGTACAACAACTACGTGTTGCAAGCCACCTGCCGCGCGGCCGAATTGATGCGCGCCGGGCGCGGCCGCACGGCGCTGGTGTCATCGGTGTCGGGCGTGCTCACCAAGCAGGGTTTCGGTGCCTGGTCCATGACCCCGGGGCGCGGCTTTGTGCAGGCCGATGTGAGCGCCGAGGTGGCACGCCAAGCGCTGGCGCTCGATGTGCTGGCTGAATACACCGGCCCGGCGCGCATCGCCGGCTTCACGGTGCTGCACGGGCGCGAGCAAGCGCCCAAAGGGGTGGCCATCGTCACCACGCCCGGCGGCCAGCGCACGGTGGCCACCACGGTGCACGCGCCGCTGCTGGCGCGGATGCAAGAGTACGAATTCGTCGGGCACGATGTACTGGTGCGTGGTCACGAATTCACGGTCGCAGCATGACTGACACCACCCACACCACCCACGCCACCCACGCCACCGCCACCGCTGCCGGCAGCGTCACCACGCTGCACGAGCGTTGCTGCCTGACGCTGGTGCGCCGCCTGGCGGCCCTGCTCGACCGTGACCCCGCCGCCTTGCGTGAGGGCGACTCATTGCCGCGCGGCTGGCACCCGCTGCTGTTCAACGCCCCCACGCCGCAGGCGCAATTGCGCAGCGACGGCGCGGCGCAGATCGGTGTGAGCTGGCCCGACATCGGCCTGCCGCGCCTGATGCTGGGCGGGCGCGAAACCCGCTTCAGCGCCGACACTCCTGTTGGTGCGCTGCTGCGCCGCGAATCGCGGTGCGGTCCGGTGCAGTTCAAGCAGGGGCGTTCGGGCCGCTTTGCGCTGGTCACGGTTGAGCATCAAATCTTCATCGACGGTGCGAGCGCGCCGGCATTGACCGAGCGGCTGGGCTACATCCTGCGCCCGGCCAGCACCGAGCCGACCACTGCGCCGGCAACTGCGCCGGCATCTGCGCCCGCGCCCGCGCCAGCGCCCCCTGTGCCCGACGCTGCGCCCACCCCCGTGCTCGCGCAACGCCGCATCGTGCCCGACGAACGCCTGTTGTTCCGCTACTCGGCCATCACCGACAACCCGCACCGCATCCACTACGACGCGGCCTATGCGCTGGCCGCAGAGGGCTATCCGGCCTTGGTGGTGAATGGCAGCATTGCGGGGCTGTTCCTGCTGGAAATGTTGCGCACGGCCGCGGGGCGCGAGCCGGTGGCGCTGATGTCGCGCAACGTGGCGCCGATGTTCTGCGGCCAGCCCCTGCACCTGTGCGTGGGCCGTGACGCGCAGGGCTGGCGCCTGTGGGCGCACAACGATCAGGGCCAGACCACGTTTGATGCTCGCGCCGAATGTTGACTCACCCGTAACGTTAAGGAGACAAACCATGAATCCAGACCAATCCGGCGCCGCGCAGCGGGCCCATCGCAGCGTGGTGCAATGGGCACGCCGTGGCGTCATGGTGTCGGCACGCCGCACCGTGCTGGTTCTGTGCGCGGCGGCCGCCTGCGTGCTGCCCGCCCTGGCCCAGACCGCGCCGTTCCCGAGCAAGCCCATCCGCATGATCGTCTCGGTGGGTGCCGGGGGCGCCACCGACACCATCACCCGCCGCTTGGCTGAACGCCTGCAAAAGGTGCTGGGGCAGCCGGTGGTGGTGGAGAACATGGCCGGTGCCAGCGGCGTGATCGCGGCGCAAACGGTGGCGCGTGCCGCGCCCGACGGCCACACCCTGCTGATCGGCACCAACACCACCCATGCCGGCAACGCCAGCTTCGTGAAGAACCTGCCCTACGACCCGCTGGGCGACTTTGCGCCCATCACGCGCATGGCCATTGCCGCGCTGGTGCTGTGCGTGAACAACGATGTGCCGGTGGCCAACCTGAAGGAGTTCATCGCCCACGCCAAGGCCAACCCGGGCAAGCTGAACTTCGGCAGCGGCACGGGCTCGGCGCGGCTGTCGTCCGAAATGCTCAAGGCCAGCGCCGGGATTGACCTGGTCAGCGTGCCCTACAAGTCCAACGCGCCGGCCCTGACTGATTTGCGCGGCGGCCAGATCCAGATGCTGTTTGGTGACATCGCGCTGATGCTGCCGCACATCCGCGCCAACGCGGTCAAGGCGCTGGGCGTGTCCAGTGCCAGGCGCTCGGCCGCCATGCCCGACATGCCCACGCTGGCCGAAGCCGGCCTGCCGGGCTATGAACTGGTCGGCTTCATCGCCGCCTTTGCGCCGGCCAAAACGCCCGAGCCCATCGTGCGCCTGCTCAATGAAGAGATGACCCGCATCCTGCGCGACAAGGAATTTGCCGACGGCCTGGCCGCGCTGGGCATCGACGCCGCGCCCACCACGCCGGGCGAGCTGCGCGAATGGGTGCAGGCCGAAACGCGCAAGTGGGGCGAGCTGGCGCGCGCCGCCGGCATCCAGCCCGAGTGAAACGTTAACCATGACCACCGCAACGCCGCTGCGCGTGATCGAATGGGCCGGTGCGGGCAGCGGCCTGGCCGTGGCCTACGCCGGTTGGTTGCTGGCGCGCATGGGGGCGCAGGTGTCGCGCTTCGGCCTGCCGGGGTTAATGGATGAGTCCACTGGCACGCCGCCTGACGGGCCCTTCAACGCGCTGGCCCTGGCGCGCGAAACGCTGGCCGCCGGCAAGGGCGATGCCATTGCGTCGGAAGGTGCGCCGCTGGATGCGCTGCTGGCCCAGGCCGACATCCTGCTGTGCGACGCGCCGCACAGCCTGCAAGCGCAACTGGGCAGCGTGGCGGCGCTGCGCCAGCGCGCACCGCACCTGGTGCTGGGCCTGGCCACGCCCTTCGGCCTGACTGGCCCTTACGCCGCCCACCCTGGCACGGCGCTGGACGCACAGGCGCTCAGCGGCGTGGCCTGGGCGCTGGGCGAGCCCGGCCGCGCGCCGCTGAGCCTGCCCCCCGGCGTGGCCGAACACCAGGCCGGCGCGATGCTCGCGGCCGGCAGCTTGATGGCACTGAGCGTGCGCGACCAGCACGGCAGCGGCCGCGTGGTCGACATTGCGCTCACCGAGGTGCTGGCCAGCTACGTGGCGGGCAACTGCCCGGTCTACATTCACCACGGCTTGCAGTGGCAACGCAGCGGCCGGCGCGCGTCGGGCTCGGCCGGCGCCTACCCGTATGTGATGCTGCCGTGCCAGGACGGCCAGGTCTGCATTTGCGGGCGCACGCGCGAAGAGTGGCAACGCCTGGTGCAGGCCATGGGCAGCCCCGAATGGGCGGCGCAACCGCGCTACCAGTCCTTGCGCGCCATGGGCACCCAGTACCCAGAGGAAGTCGACGCGCTGCTGCTGCCCTGGCTGGCCCGGCACACCAAGGCCGAGCTGGAGGCCATTGCCATCCGCAACAACCTCATCGTCGCGCCGGTGCATGAATTCGAGCAAGTCCTGCGCACGCCGCAGTTTGCGCAGCGTGGGTTCTTGCAACCCACCCGCGTGGCCGGTCATGCGGTGCTGGCGCCGGGCCTGCCGTTTCACACGCTGGCGTCGCGCAGCGAGAACGCCAACGACATCAGCGCCAGCCTGCTCAGCGCGGCGGGCAGCTTGCCGCACACGGCAGCGCCTGGCGCCATCAACCTGCCATTGAGCCGGCCGTTGCAAGGCCTGCGCGTGCTCGACTTCGGCTGGGTCTGGTCTGCCCCCTGGGTGGGCACCATGTTGGCGGAACTGGGGGCGCAGGTCATCAAGGTCGAGCATGCCTTGCGGCCGGACAACCTGCGCCTGGCGGGCAAGGTGCTGCGCGGCGGCAAGGTGGTCGAAGGGCCGAGCATGGAGATGTCGCCCATGTTCCACCAGGTCAACCATGGCAAGCTGGGCATCACGCTGAATGCCAAGGCGCCGCAGGCGGTGGCACTGGCCAAGCGGCTGGTGGCAATGAGCGACGTGGTGATCGAAAACATGTCGCCCGGCGCCATGGACCGCAGCGGCCTGGGCTTCGACGCGTTGCACGCCGTGAACCCGCGCCTGGTGATGCTGGCCATGTCGGCTGCGGGCCAGTTCGGCAGCATGGCGGCGATGCGCGCCTACGCGCCGACCATGTCGTCCTTTGTCGGCCTGGAGGCGTTGGTCGGCTACCCCGGCGAACCACCGATCGGCGCGCTGAACTTCGGCCTGGGCGACCCGAATGCCTCGGTGCACGGGCTGCTGGCCTTGCTGGCCGCGCTGCGCCGCGTTCGCGCCACGGGGCAGGGCTGCTACATCGACCTGTCGCAGGTCGAGGCGCTGCTCGGCGTGCTGCGCCCCCATTTGCTGGCCGCGCAGGTGCACCAGCGCCAACCCGCGCCGCTCGGCAATGCCCACCCCGAGATGGCGCCGCACGGCATCTACCCGGCCGCCGGGGCCGACGCCTGGTTAACGATTGCGGTGAGCAGCGACGCGCAGTGGCAAGCCCTGTGTGCGCTGGCGCCCGATGCGCCATGGGCGAGTGCTGCGCGCCACGCCAGCCTGGCCGGCCGCCAGGCGCAGGCGAGTGAGATCGACGCCGCGCTGGCACGCTGGACGGCGACGCAGCCGCGCGATGAGTTGGTGGCCCGGCTGCGCGCAGCCGGCATCGCGTCGTCACCCGTGCTGTCGGTGCAGGAGCAGTGGCACGACCCGCACCTGGCCGCACGCGGCGTCAAGACCCGCGTGACCATTCCCTTCTACGGCGAAGAAGACATGTTCCGCGCGCCGTGGGTGTTCTCCGACTTCACGCCGCAAATCGAGCGCTGCGGCCCGGCCCAGGGCGAGCACAACGATTTCGTGTTTGGCGAACTGCTCGGCCTGCCCGCGGCCGAGATCGCAGAATTGAAGGCCGCCGGCGTGATTGCCTGAGCCGCCGAGAGTGACACGAGCCGAATCAGGACACAGGCCATGACCGACGCCGAAGCGCCGCCACCAGACCCCGCCACCGCGCAGGCGCCAGCCTTGTGGCCCGGCGCGCTTGAAGAAGCACGCAGCCTGATCGGCGTGCCGCTGCGCCGCACCGGCCAGACCTGGAACACCGAGGCCGCGCCCGACAGCGTGCGCC
>JAYUQE010000286.1:0-3842 GCA_043756905.1 Burkholderiales bacterium
TCGACAGTCTGCCCGCCGCTCACCGCCCGGCGCACCTGATGGTCGCGCGCCAGGCGGGCCGCTGTGTTGGCCTGGCGCTGCTGGGCGACCAGCCCCTGCGTGCTGCGGGCCTGAACGTTGGCCGCGCCCTGCACCTGAACGAGACGGGGCTGACGCAGTACGACATCATCACCATCGAGCACAACGGGTTCCTGGTCGATGCACAGTGCACGCAGGTGATCCACCAGGCCATGGCGGCGTTCCTTGATGAACTCGCCTTGCGCTACTCACGCGTTTTTGCCCGCGCGCTGGATGGAGCCGCCGGCGTGGGTGCCGGCCGGCCCGCCCGCAGCCTGCGTGTGCATGACCAGGTGCTGGCCTGTTGGACGACCGACCTGCAGGCCTTGCGCGATACCGGCAACGACATGCCCCCGGGCCTGAGCGCCAAGCGCCGGGCCCACCTGCGCCGGGGGTTGCGCGCGTATGCCGAACTGGGCGCGCTGGAACTGGCGCAGGCGGCCACGGCGGACGAAGCGCTGGCCTGGTTGGAACACCTGTTGGTGTGGCACGGCAGCCGGCGCCATGCGCTGGACAAGGTGTCGGATTTCGACACTCCGTTCTCGCGCCAGTTTCACAAGCGCCTGATCCAAACGCAGTTCGAAACGGGTGCGGTGCAGATGCTGCGCATCACGGTGGGTGGTCAGGAACTGGGCTATCTCTACAACTTCGTCTTCCGCGGGCGGGTGAACTTCTATCAGTCCGGCTTCAACTACGATTTGCTCGACGGCAAACAGAGCCCCGGCATGGTGTGCCTGGTGTTGGCACTGCGCCATAGCGCTGCCTCCGGCCACGCGGTGTTCGACTACCTTGCAGGCGAGTCGCAATACAAGGTGGCATTGGGCACGCACCGCGAAGAGCTGCATTCGGTGATGGTTGAACGCAGCGGTGTGCTGGCGCTGGCCGCCCGGGGGTTGCGCTGGTATCGGGAATGCCGCCGCCGCCTGCTCAAGCGTTTCGCACCTTCGTTGTATTTGCTGTCGCACTGGGCGGTCGAGGCCGAGTTTCTCGTGCCGCTTGGTCTGTGAGCCTTGCTGTGTGGCCCGGCCTGCGAACCCGCTCGTTCGAACACTGCGCCTTCGCCACCACGGGCCTGGCCCAGGCTGCGCGCCGATGATTGGACTGCTCGCGCGCCATGCCAGGCCCGTACCATTCAGCGGCACCCACCCGCGGGGTTGAGGAGAAGAACGCATGACCTATCAAGAGGTGGATGTCCTGATCATCGGCGCAGGCCTGTCGGGCATTGGCGCGGCTTGGCACTTGAGCAAGCATTGCCCCGACCGCAGCTTCACCCTCTTCGAAGGGCGCGATGCGCTGGGCGGCACCTGGGACTTGTTCCGCTACCCAGGCGTGCGCTCGGACTCGGACATGTTCACCCTGGGCTATTCATTCCGGCCCTGGACCCAGGCCAAGGCGATAGCCGATGGCCCGGCGATCCTGAGCTACCTGCAAGACACGGCGCGCGAATGCGGCATCGAACCCCGCATCCGCTACGGCCACCAGGTGCAAAGCGCCGATTGGTCGAGTGCGGAGTCGAAGTGGACCGTGCGTGCGCTGCGCAAGAGCGACCAGCAGATCGTGATCGTCCGCTGCAACTTCCTGTTTGCGTGCAGCGGCTACTACAGCTATGCGGCCGGGTACTTGCCCGAATTCCCGGACATCGAACAATTCAAGGGTCGCATCGTTCACCCGCAGCAGTGGCCGCACGAATTGGACTACGCGGGCAAGAAGGTGGTGGTCATCGGCAGCGGTGCCACGGCCGTGACCATCGTGCCCGAAATGGCCAAGCTCGCCGGCCACGTGACCATGCTGCAGCGCTCGCCCACCTACATGGTGGCGCGGCCCTCGGTGGACACCATTTCCACCTTCTTGCGCAAGGCCCTGCCCGAGCGCGTGGCCTATGCCCTCACCCGCGCCAAGAACGTGCTGCTGGGCATGTACGTGTTCAGCCTGTGCAAGCGCAAGCCGGCCAAGGTGGCGGCGTACTTCATCAACGAAGTGAGGAAAGCCGTGGGCCCGAATGTGGACGTGGCCAGGCATTTCAAGCCGCGCTACAACCCCTGGGAGCAGCGCCTGTGCCTGGTGCCCGACGGCGACCTGTTCCAGGCACTGAAGGCCGGCCGCGCCTCGGTCGTCACTGACCATGTTGAGCGCTTCACCGCCACCGGCCTGGCCCTGCGCAGCGGCGCCACGCTCGATGCCGACATCATCATCACAGCCACCGGCTTGCAATTGCAGCCCGGCGGCAGCTTCGCACTGCGCGTCGACGGCAAGCTGCAAGAACCGGCGCTGGCCGTGAATTACAAGGGCGTGATGTACTGCGGCGTGCCCAACCTGGCCGCCACCTTCGGCTACACCAATGCCTCGTGGACGCTGAAGGCCGACCTGACCAGCCGGTACGTGTGCCGGCTGCTCAACCACATGCGCAAGACCGGCGCCAGGCAGTGCTGGCCGCAATTGCAGGATGCTGCGCTGCCGCTGCTGCCCTGGGTGGACTTTTCATCGGGCTACTTCCTGCGCGCGGCCGACCACATGCCCAAGCAAGGCAGCGCGAAACCCTGGAAGCTGAATCAGAACTACCTGGTTGATGTGCTGGCGCTGCGCTTCGGCCGGGTGGATGATGGCGTGCTGAAGTTCGGCTGACGGGCGCCCCAAGGCCGGCCGAAGCCGGCCGCCATCCGCGCGATCAAGCAAAGTGACGCAGCCCCATTGGCTTGCGAGCACCGGCTTCAGAACTGCTCGGTATCCACTTCGCTTTGCGCCTGCGCGTTGTAGCGGTTGCCGCGAATAGCTTGCGGTGCAAAGTGCACATCGAGCCGCGCCATCAATCCGGGTGACAGGCTCACACCCGCCGCGCCCAGGTTTTCTTCCAGGTGGGCCAACGAGGTGGTGCCGGGAATCGGCAGCACGTGCTCGCCGCGATGCAGCAGCCAGGCCAACGCCAGTTGGGCGGGGGTGCAGCCGGCTTCCTGCGCCAGCGCCTCATGCGCCGGCAGCAGTGCCAAGTTCTCTGAATAGTTAGCCGGTTCGAACCGCGGCATGCCGCGGCGGATGTCCTTGTCGTGCAGGCCGTTCACGTCGCGCAGCGTGCCGGTGAGAAAGGCCCGCGCCACCGGGCTGAAGGCCACGAAGGCCGCGCCGATGTCGTGGCAGGCTTGCAGCACGGCGATTTCGGGGTTGCGCGTCCACAGCGAATACTCCGTTTGCACCGCGCTGATGGGAAACACCGCATGGCCGCGCAGCAGCGTGGCGGCACTGACTTCGCTCAAACCGATGGCGCGCAACTTGCCTTGCTCCACCAGCCGGCTGAGCTCGCCCACGCTGTCTTCAATGGGCACGGCCTTGTGCCAGCGGTGCAGGTAGTACAGGTCGATCACATCGGTTTGCAGCCGGCGCAGGCTGTCTTCGCAATGGCGCCGAATCGCCTTGGGCGTGCCGTCGATCACGCGCTTCATGCCGTCGTCAAACTGCACGCCGGCCATGCCGCCCTTGCTGCACAGGGTGATGCGCCGGCGCTCGCCCTTCAGCACCCGGCCCAGCAGCGTTTCATTGGCGCCGAAGCCATACAGCGCAGCGGTGTCGAACAGCGTCACGCCGGCATCCAGCGCGGCCTTCAGCACCTGCTCGCCTTGCTCTGGCGAGGGCGGCTTGCCGTAGGCATGGCTCAGGTTCATGCAGCCCAGGCCGATGGGCGCCACGCTGAACGGACCGATGCGGCGTGGCTTCACGCTCAGGTCACGAAAGCTCAAGGCGCTTTTCGATGCGCGTGATGCGCTCAACCAACTTGTCCAGGCTGACTTGTTGGC
>JAYUQE010000287.1:0-3839 GCA_043756905.1 Burkholderiales bacterium
CTGCACCAGCCGGCGCGCGCCGAAGTGCTGGCCGACGATCGGGCCGATGGCCAGCACCATGCCCATGAAGCCGATGAACACGGTGAGGTAGGCCACCTGGCCGATGGCCAACGCGGCCAGGTCGAGCGCTGAGTGGTGCGCCAGCAGCAGGGTGTCGATGGTGGTGAAGGCGACCACCGCCAACTGGCCAATGAGCACCGGCCAGGCCAGGGCGGCGATGCGCCGCGTGCTGTGCCAGGTTGCGGGGGCGCTCATCACCCGGGCGCGGGCGGCGGCGCGGGGCTGTCTGGCGTGGAACTGCCGGCCAGATCGGCCCGCTCAAGATAGCGGTTAAAGCGCCAGGCCGTGGCCTGCAAGGTGATGCGCCGCCAGACCTGGCGCTTTTGCCCGGGCGTGTAGACCTGCCACTGTTTCACTTCGTCAAAGCTGCGCCCGCAGCCCTTGCATTCAGCGTCACCCTGGCTGGTGGAGCAGATGGCGATGCACGGCGCATCGGGCGTGCTGGCGTACCACTGCAACCACGCGGCGCCGGCGCCTTTGGGCATGCTGGCTTCGTCGCATTCCACTTCGCGGTGGTAGACCATCAGGCCGTACACCGTGGCCAGCGCACGCACTTCGGCGCAGGCGGTGATGCCATCGGCCGAGGGCGAGCGCGCGCGCCACCAGTTGATGGCGCTTTCAATGTCGGTGATGTGGATGCCGGCCATGCTGGCCTGGTGGGTCGGGTGGGTCGGGTGGGAGTGGTTAACGATAGACCTCAGCCGCCCAGCCCCATGGCCGCGCGCACTTCGCCCATGGTTTGGCGCGCCACCTTGCGCGCACGCTCGGTGCCGGCTTCCAGGATCTCGATCACCCGGTGGGGCTGACTGGTGTACGCCGCTGCGCGTTCGCGCCAGGGCGCTTGCTCGCGCAGGATGGCGTCGATCACCGGCTGCTTGCATTCCAGGCAGCCAATGCCCGCTGTGGTGCAGCCGGCCACCACCCACTCGCGCGTGGGCGCGTCGCTGTACACCTGGTGGAACTGCCACACCGGGCAACGCTCGGGGTTGCCGGCATCGGTTCGGCGCACGCGCTGCGGGTCGGTGGGCATGCGCTTGATCTTGCGTTCCACTTCAGCCGGCGCCTCACGCATGGCGATGGCGTTGCCATAGCTCTTGCTCATCTTGGCGCCATCAAGCCCCGGCAGCTTGGTCACTTCGGTGTGCAGGGCCTGGGGCTCGACGAGGATGGCCTGGCCGCTGCCGCGCAGGTGGCCGTGCAGCAATTCGGCGTCTTCGCGCGCCAGGGTGGCGGCTTGCACGGCACGCTGGATCAGTGCTTCGCCCTTGGCCAGGGCCTCGGGCGTGCCGGCTTCGCCGAATGCGCGCTTCTGCTTTTCAAGGTAGCGCGCATCGTCTTTGCTCAGCCGGGCCAGGGCGGCGGCCACGCGGGCATCGAAGTCAGGCGGACGGCCATACAGATGGTTGAAGCGGCGCGCGGTTTCGCGCGTGAGTTCAACGTGCGAGGACTGGTCTTCTCCCACCGGCACGAAGGCGGCTTTGTACATGAGGATGTCAGCCGCTTGCAGCAGCGGATAACCAAGGAAGCCATAGGTCGCCAGATCGCGATCTTTCAGCTTGTCCATCTGGTCTTTGTAGGTCGGCACGCGCTCCAACCAACCCAGCGGCGTGCCCATGGCCAGCAGGGTGAACAGCTCGGCATGTTCGGGCAGGCGGCTTTGGCGGAAGATGGTGCTGCGCTCGGGGTCCAGGCCGGCGGCCAGCCAGTCGGTGACCATCTCGTAGACGCTTTGCGCAATGACCTCGCGGCCTTCGTAGTGCGTGGTCAGGGCATGCCAGTCGGCCACGAAGTAGTAGCAATCGTAAATGTCTTGCGGATGGTCTTGCAAACGCACCCAGTTTTTCAGGGCGCCGTGATAGTGGCCCAGGTGCAGGGCGCCGGTAGGGCGCATGCCGGAGAGAACGCGCTGTTGCATGGGGTGCGGTGCGGGCGTGAGAGGAAGGCGGCGATTTTGGCAGACGTACACTGCGCGCCGCCTTGGCCCCTGCCCCGCCGTCCCTCACTGCATGAAGCGCATCGTCATCCTGATTTCCGGCCGTGGCTCCAACATGGAAGCCATCGTCAATGCCTGTGCGAGCGAGCAATGGCCGGCGCAGGTGGTGGCTGTGGTGAGCAACCGGGCCGGTGCATCAGGCCTGGCCTGGGCGCGCGAGCGCGGCATCACCACCGCGGTGGTCGACCACCGCGCCTTCACTCAACGTGACGCCTTCGATGCCCAGTTGGCCGAACAGGTGGCCGGCTTCACGCCCGACGTGGTGGTGTTGGCCGGCTTCATGCGCATCCTGGGCGCGGCCTTTGTGCAGCGCTTCGAGCGCCAGCTGCTCAACATCCACCCGTCACTGCTGCCGCTGTTCCCGGGCTTGCACACGCATCAACGCGCGCTGGATGCTGGCTGCAAGGTGGCCGGCGCCACGGTGCATTTCGTGACGGCCACGCTCGACCACGGGCCGATCGTCATCCAGGCCGTTGTGCCCGTGCTGGCCGACGACTATGAAGCTGCCCTGGCCGCGCGCGTGCTGCAGCGCGAGCACATCATCTACCCACGCGCCGTGCGTTGGTTCGTGCTGGGTCAACTTCGCGTTGCGGCCGGGCGTGTTTTTCACACCGAAGGCGAGCCGCAACAGGTTCTGTAGACCATGCATCCGAATGCCTTGCTAGACCTGAGTGCGCAGTTGCTCGAGCGTGTGCTGCGCTTTGATGCGCCGGCTGACAGCCTGGTGTCGTCGTTCCTGCGGGCCCACAAAGAGCTGGGTCAGCGCGAACGCCACACGCTGGCCGAGACCACCTATCAGGTGCTGCGCGAACGCTTGCGCTACCAGCATTTGGCCGCGGGTGGGGCAGCGCCGCCGTATCGCCGGCTGGCGATTCTGGGTTGGCAGGGCGCGCACAATTTCCTGCACAGCGGCATGAACGACGAAGAACGGGCCTGGCTCGAACGCGCGCGCAAGGCCGAAGCGGCAGGGCTGCCCGACAAGCTGCGCCACAACTTACCCGACTGGTTGTCAGGGCAGTTGCTCGAACAGTTTGGGGCTGAAGATTTCTGGCCCGCTGTGCAAGCCCTGAACCGACCGGCGGCGCTTGATTTGCGGGTCAACGTGCTCAAAGCCAAGCGCGAAGCCGTACAGGCCGCGTTGGCCGAGCTGGGCATTTCCGCCGCACCCACGCCGTATTCCCCCTGGGGCTTGCGCCTGGCCGACAAGCCGGCGTTGCAACTGCTGCCGGCGTTCAAGCAAGGCGACTTTGAAGTGCAAGACGAAGGCAGCCAACTGCTGGCGTTGTTGCTCGATGCGCGCCGCGGCGAGATGGTGGTGGACTTTTGCGCCGGCGCCGGCGGCAAGACCCTGGCCATTGGCGCAGCCATGCGCAACACGGGGCGCCTGTATGCCTTCGATACTTCGGGCCACCGCCTGGCCGCACTCAAGCCGCGCCTGGCGCGCAGCGGCCTGAGCAATGTCTATGCGGTGCAAATCGCCCATGAGCGCGACGACCGCATCAAGCGCCTGGCCGGCAAAATCGATCGCGTGCTGATCGACGCGCCGTGTTCCGGGTTGGGCACCTTGCGCCGCAACCCCGACCTGAAATGGCGCCAAACACCCCGCTCGATTGCCGAACTGCAAGACAAGCAGCGCGCCATCCTGGCCAGTGCGGCGCGGCTGCTCAAGCCGGGCGGGCGCCTCGTCTATGCCACTTGCAGCCTGCTGCGCGCCGAGAACGAAGTGATCGCCGACGAATTCACCCAGGCTCAGGCGGGCCACTTCACGGTGCTGCCCGCGGCCACG
>JAYUQE010000288.1:0-3835 GCA_043756905.1 Burkholderiales bacterium
GGCATCGCCCTGGGCGTGGCGGCGTTGATCATCGTGCTGTCGGTGATGAACGGTTTTCAGCGCGAGGTGCGCGACCGCATGCTGTCGGTCATCGCCCACATCGAACTGTTCGATGCCTCCGGCAACGCCTTGGCCGATTGGCACGCCACGGCCGCGCAGGCGCGCCAGCAGCCCGAGGTGCAAGGCGCCGCGCCCTTCATCGCCGCGCAGTCGCTGCTGGTGCGCGGCGATGAGATGCGCGGCGCGGTGGTGCGCGGCATTTCGCCGGCCGATGAAGCCACCGTCACGCCGCTGGCCGCGCAGTTGAAAGACAGCACCCTGGCCGCCTTGCAGCCGGGGCAGTGGCAGATTGCCCTGGGCACCGAGCTGGCGCGCCTGCTGGGCGTGCGCGTGGGCGAGAAGGTCACGCTGCTGGCGCCGGGTGGGCAGCTCACGCCGGCCGGCGTGGTGCCGCGCATGAAGCAGTTCACCGTGGCCGGCCTGCTCGACACCGGGCACTACGAATACGACAGCAGCCTGGCCTTGATTCACCTTGACGACGCGGCCAAGCTGTACCGCCTGGAAGGCGCCAGCGGCGTGCAACTCAGGCTGAGCGACGTGCATGCCGCGCGCCGCGTTGCCGCCAACCTGGCCAGCCAAATGGGCCCGGCGTACGTGGTGCGCGACTGGACGCGCACCAACCGCAACTGGTTCGACGCGGTGCAGATCGAAAAGCGGCTAATGTTCATCATCTTGACGCTCATCGTCGCGGTGGCCGCGTTCAACCTGGTCTCCACACTGGTGATGACGGTGACCGACAAACGCGCTGACATCGCCATCCTGCGCACGCTGGGTGCCAGCCCGCGTTCGGTGATGGGGGTGTTCATGGTGCAGGGCGCGGCGGCAGGCATCATCGGCACCGGCGCGGGCGTGGCCCTCGGCCTGCTCATCGCTTTCAACGTGGGCGTGATCGTGCCCTTCATCGAACGGCTGCTCGGCGTGGCCTTCCTGCCCGGCAGCATCTACGTCATCAGCCACATGCCCAGCGAGCCGCTGCTGAGCGACATCGTTCCGGTGGGCTTGATCTCGCTGTTGTTGGCCTTTGCCGCCACGCTGTACCCAAGCTGGCGCGCCAGCCGCGTCAACCCGGCCGAGGCGCTGCGCTATGAGTGAACCTGCCGCCGCGGCGGCGCAGCCTGGTGCGCTCGTCCTCAACGCCACCAATCTGCACAAGCGCTTTCAAGAAGGTGATCTCGACGTGCAGGTGCTGCGCGGCGTGAGCCTGGCGGTGCATGCCGGCGAAACCCTGGCCGTGGTGGGCGCCTCGGGTTCGGGCAAGAGCACCTTGCTGCACCTGCTGGGCGGCCTGGACGCCGCCAGCAGCGGGCAGGTTGAACTGATGGGGCGCAGCCTCACCGCCATGGACGCCACGGCGCAGGGCCGCTGGCGCAACCTGCACCTGGGGTTTGTCTACCAGTTCCACCACCTGCTGCCTGAATTCAGCGCGCTCGATAACGTGGCCATGCCCTTGCGCATTCGCCGCCTGAGCAGCGCGCAGGCGCGCGCCGCAGCCCGCGACACGCTGGCCCAGGTGGGGCTGGCCGATCGCGCGGCGCACCACCCGTCGCAGCTTTCGGGCGGCGAGCGCCAGCGCGTGGCCATCGCGCGCGCATTGGTCACGCGCCCGGCCTGCGTGCTGGCCGACGAGCCCACCGGCAACCTCGACCGCGCCACCGCCGACGGCGTGTTCGAGCTCATGCTCGCGCTGGCCCGCTCGCACGGCACGGCGTTCGTGGTGGTCACGCACGACGCCAGCCTGGCCGCGCGCTGCGGGCGCAGCTTGCAGTTGGGGCGCTGAGTACCACCGGGGCGGCAACTCCATCACGCTCGCACCCCACGAACACATGCCCTTGCACGGTGGGGGGCGGCCTGCGGCTTCTTACAATCTGCCGCGTGAACTCCCTTAACGCCGACCTGCATAGCCATTCCGTCGTTTCCGACGGCACTCTCGAACCCGAAGCCCTGGCCCAACGTGCCAAGACCAAGGGCGTGGAGTTGTGGGCCCTGACCGACCACGACGAACTCGGCGGCCAGCAGCGTGCGCGCGACGCCGCCCTGGCCTTGGGGCTGGCCTATGTCAGCGGCGTTGAGATTTCGGTCACCTACCTCGACACCACGGTGCACATCGTCGGCCTGGGCTTCGACCCGCTCGACACCGGCCTGAGCCGCGGCCTGCAGGCCACGCGCGGCGGGCGCAGCGAACGCGCGCAAGAAATTGCTGCCGGCCTGGCCAAGGTGGGCATTGCGCAGGCCTTCGAAGGCGCGCTGAAGTACGTTGGCAACCCCGAGCTGATCTCGCGCACGCACTTTGCCCGCTTCCTGGTGGAAGTGGGCGCCTGCGCCGACACCAACGAAGTCTTTCGCCGCTACCTCACCGAAGGCAAACCCGGCTACGTGCCGCACCGCTGGGCCAGCTTGCGCAATGCGGTGCGCTGGATCACTGAGGCCGGCGGCATTGCCGTCGTCGCCCACCCCGGGCGTTATGGTTTCAGCGCCACCGAAGAGCACGCCCTGTTCAGCGAATTCATCGAGCACGGCGGGCGCGGCGTGGAAGTCATCACCGGCAGCCACACGCCGGCCGAATACGGCAAATACGCCGAGAAGGCGCGCGACTACAAACTGCTGGCTTCACGCGGCAGCGACTTTCATTCGCCGTATGAAAGCCATGTCGACCTCGGCGCCTTGCCCGCCTTGCCCGGCTTCCTGACGCCGGTGTGGGCCGAACTGCACAGCCGCATCGCCCAGCCCGTGGCCTGAACCCCCGGGCCGCCGCCGCGGCATGACGCCATGTCGCAGTACTTCGAAGTCCACCCCGACAACCCCCAGGGCCGCTTGCTCAGGCAGGCCGCGCAGATCATCCGCGCCGGCGGCGTGGCCGCCATCCCCACCGATTCAAGCTATGCCCTGGCCTGCCACTTGGACGACAAGGCCGCGGCGCAGCGGCTGCGCCAGATTCGCGAGGTCGATGACAAGCACCCCCTCACGCTGCTGTGCCGCGACCTGAGCGAGCTGGCGGCTTACGCCAAGGTCGATAACCGCCAATTCCGCTTGCTCAAGCTGGGCACGCCGGGGCCCTATACCTTCATCCTGGAGGCGACGAAAGAAGTGCCGCGGCGCTTGAGCCACCCGAGCCGCCGCACGATCGGTCTGCGGGTACCTGACCACCCCATCACGCAGCAATTGCTGGCGCTGTTTGGCGAGCCGCTGCTGGCCACCACGCTGATTGCACCTGGTGAGACCGAGCCGATGAACGACGCCCACGAGATCCGCGAGCGCTTCCAGAAAACCCTGCAGGCGGTGGTGGACGCGGGTGCCTGCCCGATGGAGCCGACGACGGTGATCGACTTCAGTGGCGACGAGCCGGTGCTGGTGCGCCAGGGTCGCGGTGCGCTGGCGCGTCTGGGTCTGTAGCCGACGCTGGCTCGTTCAGCCGGCTCAACCGCTGCGGCGCAGCGCCTGCAGCAAGCGCTGGCTGTTGAAGCCCACCTGCGGCTGGCCGCGCACCAGCATCACTGGCGTGCCGGGCGAGCGCGTGGCTTCAAACTCTGCCTTGCAAGCCGCATCACGCTCGATCAGGCATTCGCTGAAGGCCACCCGGTTCTCAATAAACCACTGCCGCGCCACGTCGCAGATGGCGCACGATTCGGAAGACAACATGCGGATGTCTCCCGGCTGCGCCAAAGCGGCCACCTGAGCGCCCAGCTGTCGCGCCTCGCGGCCGGCCCACCACTGGCTGGCGGTACTGGTGGCCAGCAGCATCGCGGCCACGCCGATCAGCGTGCGGCGTGATGGGCGG
>JAYUQE010000289.1:0-10841 GCA_043756905.1 Burkholderiales bacterium
CGCCGTTGCGGCGATAAAGAGCTTCGGCCTGCACGTGGATGGCGCGCGACTCGCTGTGCATGAACGGCATGTATAAAAAGCTGCACTCGACCGGCGTCAACGCCTCGTGGGCGCCCGCCGCCACGGCTTCTTGGGCCAGCACCAGCGCGGTGGCGTCATGCACAAACGCCAGGGTCGTGTTGCGATGGATGTTGCGTGAAAACTGATCGATGACGATCACTTCGGCCAGGCGGCCTTTGGGTGTGTGTCGCCAACCGAACAGCTCGCCGCGAGCCGCCTGTTCGAGTGTCGGCAGAAAGCGGTCTTTCACCTGACGATCGAACGCTGCGTCGTTCGACCACCATTGCTTGGGGTTCGCTTCTTCGAACCAGAAGCGAAGCACCTCGGCGCCCGTCGCGTCGTCAACACTCATCGTTGACCTCCGCGCTTCGCACTGCGGTATTCGTCCTTGGGGCGGCCCGGCGGACTCATGGGCCCCGCACGCAAAACAGCTTCGCCCGCAACGTGCGCTATTGCCGGGCCACCCCCGGCCCGGGGTGGGTTACCAGGCGGGTACATTGGGCCGACAATCATTTCTCCCGCCTCCGGCCCGGAGCACCGTGCGGGCGAGGATGAACCCCATGGTCAACGTGAACAGCATCGAGCGCCGCTGAGCGGCGCCATTGGGCGACCGCCGCACGCCGGCGTTGGCCCAATGGCCAACACCTGTTTTCAACCTCCTGGAGTCTTTGAATGAATGCTCGGCCCCGGCTCGAAGCGACGCTGCACGCGCCGCCTTATGTTCAACACCAGGCGTTGCTCGACTGGGTGGCCAGCGTGGCCGCACTGACCGAGCCTGACCGTGTCTATTGGTGCGATGGCTCCAAGGAAGAATACGACCGGCTGTGCGATGAGCTGGTCACAGCGGGCACCTTTCGCCGGCTGAACCCGGCCAAGCGGCCCGATAGCTTCCTGGCCTGCAGCGACCCCAGCGACGTGGCCCGGGTCGAAGACCGCACCTTCATCTGCTCGGCGCGGGAAGAAGACGCCGGCCCCACCAACCACTGGCGCGCCCCGGCCGAAATGCGCGCCACGCTGCAAACCGGGCCCGACGCGCTGTTCAAGGGCAGCATGCGCGGGCGCACCCTGTACGTGGTGCCGTTCAGCATGGGCCCGCTGGGCTCGCACATTTCGCACATCGGCGTTGAGTTGTCCGACAGCGCTTACGTGGCGGTGAACATGCGCCTGATGACACGCATGGGCCGCCCGGCGCTCGACGTGCTGGGCCGCGACGGCCACTTCGTGCCCTGCGTGCACACCGTGGGCGCGCCGCTCAAGGCCGGCCAGCCAGACGTGGCCTGGCCGTGCAACAAGACCAAATACATCGTCCACTACCCCGAAACGCAAGAAATCTGGAGCTACGGCTCGGGCTACGGCGGCAATGCGCTGCTGGGCAAGAAGTGCTTTGCACTGCGCATCGCCAGCACCATGGGGCGCGACCAAGGCTGGCTGGCCGAGCACATGCTCATTCTTGGCGTCACCTCGCCGGCGGGCAAGAAGTTCCACGTCGCCGCAGCCTTCCCCAGCGCCTGTGGCAAAACCAACTTCGCGATGCTGGTGCCGCCGCCCGCCTTTGCCGGCTGGAAGGTCACCACCATCGGCGACGACATCGCCTGGATCAAGCCGCATGCCGATGGTCGGCTGTACGCCATCAACCCCGAGGCCGGGTATTTCGGCGTGGCGCCGGGCACCAACATGAAGACCAACCCGAACTGCATGGCCAGTCTGCAGCGCGATGTGATCTTCACCAACGTGGCGCTCACCGATGACGGCGACGTGTGGTGGGAAGGCATGACCGAAGCTCTGCCCGCGCACCTTATCGACTGGCAGGGCCGCGACTGGACGCCGCAGATCGCCAAGGACAACGCGGTCGATGGCAAGCCGCGCGCCGCCGCGCACCCGAATTCGCGCTTCACAGTGGCCGCCACCAACAACCCGGCGCTGGATAACGATTGGGATAACCCGGCCGGCGTGGCGATCGACGCCTTCATGTTCGGTGGCCGCCGCTCCACCACGGTGCCCCTGGTCACCGAAGCGCGCAACTGGGTCGAGGGCGTGTACATGGCCGCCACCATGGGCAGCGAAACCACGGCGGCGCAGGCCGGGGCCCAAGGCATCGTGCGCCGCGACCCCTTCGCCATGCTGCCGTTCACGGGCTACCACATGAGCGACTACTTTGCGCACTGGCTGAAGGTGGGGGCGGCGCTGCAGGCCCAGGGCGGCAAGGCACCGCGCATCTACTGCGTGAACTGGTTCCGCAAAGGCGCCGACGGCAAATTCGTCTGGCCCGGCTACGGTGAAAACATGCGCGTGCTGACGTGGATGCTCGACCGCGTGGAAGGCCGCGCTGAAGGCACCGAGCACCTGTTCGGCATCAGCCCGCGGCAAGAAGACCTGGAATGGGGCGGCCTGCCCTTCACCGCCACGCAATTTGCGATGGTCAGCGAAGTCGATCGTTCAGCCTGGGCGCAGGAGCTCAAGCTGCACGACGAGCTGTTCACCCAGCTCGCCCACCACTTGCCGGTTGAGTTGACGCAGGTGCGGCAGCGCATTGCCGAGCGCATCAAGGCCTGAACGGCCCAGCGAACCGGCCCATCCCTCGCCGCGACAATGCGGCGATGAACAGCACCGCCGCGCCCGCGCCCACCCACCAGGACAGGCCCGCGAGCCTGCTCGATGCGCTCGAGCGCCAGGCCGGCTGGTGTGAGCGGCTGCAGGCACCCTTCATGGCTTTGCTCATGCGCCGCGCCAAGACGCACCTGGCCGCTCACCCGCAAGCTGCCAGCCTGATGCTGGAGCCCGCCGGCGACCCCGTGGCCGGTCTGTTTGCCCTGCGCCTGGCCGGTGCGCTGCACGACTTGGCGTTGCAGGGCCTGGCACCGTGGGCCGCAGTGTGGCAAGACCCGTTGGCGGCCGACGCCGCCGCGCTCGACGCGGCGCTGGCTGCTGCCTTCACCCACCACCCCGAGCAGCTGCGCCGGTTTCTGGCCAGCGCGCCGCAAACCAATGAAGTGCAGCGCAGCACCGTGCTCCTGCCCGGCCTGCTGCATGTGGCCCAGGCCACAGGGCTGCCTGTGCATTTGATCGAGCTGGGCGCCAGCGCCGGCCTGAACCTGTGGTGCGACCGCTGGCGCCACGAGTTCGGCAGTTGGGCCTGGGGCGACGCGGCCAGCCCGCTGACCCTGCACACCGAATGGCGTGGCCCGTTGCCCGCGGCACGGCATGCTGAATTGACGCTGGCCGGGCGCAGCGGCTGCGACCTGAACCCGATCGACATCGACCTGCCCGCCCAGCGCCGCCTCTTGCAGGCTTACATCTGGCCCGATCAACCGGCGCGACTGATGCGCTTGCGCACCGCAATGGCCGCGGCCGCGGGCTGGCAGGCGGCTGCCGGCGTGCGCGTTGAGCAGGCCGATGCGGCGCTGTATGCGCCGCGCGAACTCGCCACGCCGCGCCCGGGGCTGGCCACGGTGGTGTTTCACTCGGTGTTTTGGCAGTACCTGCCGGCCGGCACGCGCGCTGCCTTGAGCGGCCACATCGAAGCCGCCCTGGCGCGCGCCACGCCCGCAGCGCCACTGGCATGGCTGCGCTACGAGCACCCCGGCGCCGATGCGCCGGCTGAACTGCGCTGCCACCTTGCGCCGGGGGGCGAAGATGTGTTGCTAGCCCAGGTTCATTCACATGGCAGTTGGATCGAGTGGCGGCACGGCGCATGAAGCTGCAACTGCTGTCTGACCTGCACCTCGAAACCGAAGCCTTCACGCCGCAGCCTGCACCGGGGGCGGAACTGTTGGTGCTGGCCGGCGACATCGACGCCACCTGGGCCGGCTTAAGCCACTTTGCCGGCTGGCCGGTGCCGGTGATCTTCGTCGCCGGCAACCATGAATTCGACGGCCGCGATATCGACCTTGCCAGTGTCGCCCTGCGCGCGCGTTGCCAGGCCCTGGGCCTGACCATGCTGGAGCGCGAAAGCCTGGTGCTGCGCGCGCAAAGTGGCGAGCTGATCCGCTTCCTGGGCACCACGCGCTGGAGCGACTTCGACACCTTCGGCGCCGAGCGTCGCCCCCAGGCGCAGCGCGCCGCCAGCTACTTCGTGCGCATCATGCAAGCCAGCCGCCACGGCCAACCCTTTGATGCGCAAGCGGTGCGCGACGAAGCCCTGCTGTGCCGCGCCTGGCTGGCCCAGGCCTTGGCCGAAGCGCCGCGCGGGCGCTGGCAGCGCACGGTGGCCATCACCCACTTCGCACCCAGCCTGCGCAGCGCCGACCCGCGCTTTGGCGCGCAGCCCGGCACGGCCAGCTTTTGCAACAACGACGACGCCCTGCTGCCCTATGCCAAGCTGTGGCTGCACGGCCACCTGCACTGCCGCCACGACTACACGGTGGCGCATGGCGGCGGCGCCACCCGCGTGGTCTGCGCCGCGCGCGGCCTGGCCAGCAAGGGCGAATCGCAGGGGCACGACCCGCTGCTGCTGATCGACGCCTGAGGCACGGGCTGCGTGCTTGATCAAAGACAATCCGGCCCCGGCCGGCCCTGCCACACTGCATGGCCCTGCGCCAAATGCCAAAACGCCCAACCTTGCTGGAGATCAAATCATGAAAATCCTGGTGGCTGCCGACGGTAGCGAGCACACAAAGCGCATGCTGGCCTACCTGGCCGCGCACGACGAATGGCTCGGTGGTGCGCACGATTACACCGTGGTGCACACCGTCCCGGCCGTGCCGCCGCGAGCGGCCAAGGCGCTCGACACGGAAACGCTGATGTCTTACTACGAAGACGAAGCCGAGAAGGTCTTCAAGCCGATTCGCAGCTTTTTCAGCAAGCAAGGCATCCAGGCCAGCTATGTCAGCAAGGTCGGCCCTGCCGGCCCCACGCTCAGCGCCCTGGCCGACAAAGGCCGGTTCAACCTGGTGATGATGGGCTCGCACGGCCACGGCAGCCTGAGCAACCTGGTCATGGGGTCGGTGGCCACCCAGGTGCTGGCACGTTGCAGCGTGCCGGTGCTGCTGGTGCGCTGAAGCTTTAGCGCGCTCGCGTTGTGCCCAGACGGCGCAGCCAGGCTTCGGGGTCGTCTGGGTTGCCGGGGTCGGCGTCGCTGGCGCTGAATGCTTCGGCGTCCAGGCGCATTTCCAGGCCGAAGGCCGTACCCATGTCAGCCGGGTCGGGCTCGCTGGCTGGCGTTGCTGCGCGGCCAAAACCGAAGAACCTTGCCGCGTTTGAAAGGCCTGCCATCACACCACCCCGTGCGTACCGGGCAACCCCATCGCGCCCTGTATTCAAGTTTCGGCGCCCGCACGTCAAAGCTGTGGGCCGAAAAGCCGGTGCGTCGCGGCGCAGTTCACGCGCGGCGTGCACATGTTGATGGATGAGCCACGGCCAAAACGCGACTAGTATCGCGGCCCCGCGCCACAGCCGGCCCGAACACACTTTCGTCAAGCCATGCGGCAATCCACGCTGAACGTGATGACCTGGGGCACCGTGAGTGCAGCCGTGGGCTGCGCGCTGTGGTTGGCCGCAGTCGACGACATGACGCCGCAGTTGCTCCAGGCGCAGCCTCAGGTGCCCAGCTTCGAGCTGCCTTCGCTGCCCACCGCGGCCGGCCCGGTGCGCCCCGGCCCGGCGGCCGCGGCCAGCGCATCAAACCCGCGTTGACGGCGCATCCGGCCAGCTCCGCGCTACGCACAGCGACGCGGCCGCACTGCGCCATCGACTTCGGCACGTCGAATTCCGCCGTGGCGCTGAGCGCCGGGCCAGGCGCCGTGCGGCTGGTCGAGCTGGAGAGCGGCCTGGCCACCATGCCCACCGCGGTGTTCTATGCCTACGACCCCGCCGCGCCGTTTGACGACGCACTGCGCAGCTATGGCCGCGCCGCCATCGCGGCCTACGTCGAAGGTGTGGACGGGCGCTTGATGCGTTCAATGAAAAGCATCCTGGGTTCAAATCTGGTCGACCATTCCACCGAAGTCGGCGCTGGCATAACTGTGCGCTATCGGGATCTGATCGCGGATTACCTGCGCCGCCTCAAGCGCCTGGCCGAAGCGCAGTTGGGCGGGCCGCAGCCGAGCCCGATCAGCCAGGTGGTGCTGGGCCGCCCGGTCTTTTTCGTCGACGCCGAGCCGCAGCGCGACGCCGCTGCGCAGGCCGCCCTGGAGGCCGCAGCGCGCCAGGCCGGCTTCACCGAGGTGCAGTTTCAGTACGAGCCCATCGCCGCCGCGCTGGACCATGAATCCACGCTAACGGCCGAGCAGTTGGTGCTGGTGGCCGACATTGGCGGCGGCACGTCTGACTTCTCGCTCGTGCGCGTAGGCCCACAGCGGCGCCAGCGGCCAGACCGGCGCAGCGACATCCTGGCCAACCACGGCGTACACATCGCCGGCACCGACTTCGATCGCCGCATCGAACTGGCCAGCGTCATGCCGCTGCTGGGCCTGGGCAGCCGCACGCCGGCGCGCCCGGGCGAACAGCCGCGCGAGGTGCCCAGCGGCTGGTATTTCGACCTCGCCACCTGGCACCTGATCAACACCCTGTATGCACCCGCCCGCCAGGCCGAGCTGAAGGCGCTGCGCCACTTCTACGCCGAGCCGCACTACCACCGCCGCCTGAGCAACGTGGTGCGCCAGCGCCTGGGCCACGCCCTGGCGGCGGCGGCTGAAGGCGCCAAGATCGAGCTGGCCGGTGCGGGCCGCTCGCACATCGACCTGAGCGCCATCGAGCCCGGCCTGGGGGTGGACGTGAGCGAGGCGCAGGCCGCTGCCAGCATCGAGGCCGACCTTGACCGCATCGTGCGCGCGGCCAGTGACACCTTGGCCCTGGCCGGTGCCCGGCCCGAACAGGTGGACGTGCTGTACTGCACCGGCGGCTCCACCGGCCTGAGCCCGCTGGTTGCACGCATGGCCGCGGCGCTGCCACGCGCGCAGGTGCAGCGCGGCGACCGCTTTGCCAGCGTGGCGCGCGGCCTGGGCCTGCACGCGCAGACCCTTTACGGCGCGTAGCGGCAGGCCTTACGGCTGGTAGCGGTTGCCGTTGGCTTTGTAGCGTTCGATGGCCTTTTGCAGGTCGGCATGCTCCTCGCATGCTGCGCTACAAGCGCGCGCCAGGCTGGCCAGGCGCGCCTCGGCCAACGGCAGTTCGCCCTTCATCAACGCCAGTTCGCCAGCATATTCAAGCGCGCCGCGGTGCAGCGGCTGCAAGCGCAGCGCTGCGTCATAGTGGGCCTGGGCGCCGGCCAGATCGGGCTGCGCCTGCTTGCGCAGCGCGTAGCCCATCAGGTTGTTCCAGTCGGCGTTGCCCTTGGCGTTCACGCGCCGCAGTTCGCGCAGCGCGCCGGCCCATTCGCTGCGCCCGATCAACGAGCGGGCGGATGCCAGCGGCTCGGCCCGTGCAGTCGCTGCAGCCGTTGGCGCGGGGCTGCCCGTATCGGCCGCCCGGGCTGTGGGGCCTGCCGCGGCCAACGCCGCGGCCAGAACAAGGGCTGGCATCACTCGCATGCTGGGGGCTCCACAGGTTCAGGAAGATCGCGCCTTGCGGGCACGTCGCGCGCCGCCCGCGGAACGTGCAGCGCGGGGTGTGTCACGCGGCAACGAGACATCGGCCATCAGCAGCACGCAGCGCACCAGGTCGTCCACCGCCTCGGTCATGTCGGCGGGCGGCTCCAGGCGGTCCATCACGTCGAACAACTGGTCGGCATCCTCCAGGTCGTCGCGGTCGATGTGCAGGTACAGCGTGGCCAGCGGTTCCACCAGCTCGGGTGAATCGAGCTGCATCAGTTGTGGAAAGAACGCCATCGCCGTGGCGAAGCCGGCCACCCAGGGCAGCACGCTGTCGCTGGGCGAGGCTTCATCTTCAAGCTCGTAGACCCAGGGGTCGAACCACTGGCGCTGGGCGATCGCATTGCGCAACTCGGCGTGGCGGCGCAGCACCAGGGCGTGCAGTGGCGCCAGGTCAACGCCGGGCGGCGCGGCGTTGGCGTCGACATCGGCCACATGGCGCAGCCAGTCGGCGCTGGGCACGGTGCGTGGCTGCAACAACACGCCGCAAAGGTAGCCGTCCAGTGAGCTCAAGTCCAGCGGCTGCAGCGGCGCGGGCAGCGCATCGAGCCGCGCCTGCAGGGCCTGCATCTCGGCATCGGTCAAGGGCTGGCTGGGCGTGCTGGAAAGGGCCGTCATGGGGCCGATTGTCGCGCCCGGGCGCCTACCATCGGGGGCCCAATCCCAACGAGCTGAAGACATGCCACGCAACCTGATCATCACCGGCGCCAGCCGCGGCATCGGCGCGGCCGTGGCGTTGCGCGCCGCCCAGGCCGGCTGGAACGTGGCCGTCAACTACAACCGCGACGCCGCCGCCGCGCAGGCCGTGGTGCAGCAGGTGCAGGCCCTGGGCCGGCGCGCCTTGGCCGTTCAGGCCGACGTGGCCGATGAGGCGCAGGTGCTGGCGCTGTTCGCGCAGGTGGACCGCGAGTTCGGCGCGCTGCACGGCCTGGTCAACAACGCCGGCGTGGTGGACGAGCCCGCGCGGGTGGATGCCATGAGCGTGGCCCGCCTGACGCGCATGTTCGCCATCAACCTGGTCGGCTCGTTCGTCTGCGCGCGCGAGGCGGTGCTGCGCATGAGCACGAAGCATGGCGGCAGCGGCGGGGTCATCGTCAACTTGTCGTCTGCCGCCGCGCGCTTGGGCTCGCCCGGCCAGTACGTGGACTACGCCGCGGCCAAGGCCGGCATCGACACCTTCACCCTGGGCCTGGCGCGCGAAGTGGCGGCCGAGGGCATCCGCGTCAACGCCGTGCGCCCCGGCATCATCGACACCGAAATCCACGCCAGCGGCGGCCTGCCCGACCGCGCCGCGCAAGTCGCCCCGCAGGTGCCGATGCAGCGCGCCGGCAGTGCCGATGAAGTGGCGCAGGCGGTGGTGTGGCTGCTCAGTGATGCATCGAGCTACAGCACCGGGGCGGTGGTGGATGTGACGGGCGGGCGTTGAAGACGCTCAAGCCCTGAATCGCAACGCAACTTAGGCGGATCGCCAAAGCGCCGGCGGCCGCGCGGCGGCTCGGTGCGGGCGCCAACGCAGTGCGTGCCGCAACCTTGTTAACCCATCGTCGGCCTACGCCGGCCAACGCTCGAATTCAGGCAACTCATGAATGTGCTTCATCCAGCTGAGCCGTTCAGCCGTCTGTATTTGCACCGTCGGTGGCAGTTCCTCAGGCTCATCAAGGGTTGCTGTCTGGACGTCGACAATGCCAGGAAGCACCGCTGCATTGCGGTAGAACAGACCACTGCCGCAATCAGGGCAAAAACTGCGCACAGCGGTCCCCGACGAGTTGATTGCCTTCGGTTGCCCTTTCATCAGCGCCAAAGCGGCCTCGGGAAACATCGCCCAGGCGACCAGCGGTGCGCCTGCGCTGCGGCGGCAATCGCGGCAATGGCACAAGGCGACGACCTTTGGTTCACCGCGGAGTTGATAGCGAATCGCGCCACACAGGCACTGCCCAGAGTAGGTCACAGCAAAACTCCTCGGCATCAGTCAAGCAGGTTTCGTTAAGCAGGTTTCGAACGTTGCCTGAATTCAGATGAACTCATGTCGGTCGCAGGCGGGTCGTCACACCATGGCGGTGCGATACCCCAGCGCCGCCAGCGCCTTGCCCAATTCTTCGCGCAGCCGCACGTCGGCGCCCATGGTGTTGGTGTAGCGGATGCTGCGGATGTGGCGCACATCGAACGTCATGTCTTCGCTGGCCTGGGCCAGCACGATCCAGTCCTTGCGCCAAGCGTCGGCCAGGCCGGCTTCGTAGTACACGTTGGGGTTCTTGCCGGTGAAGTCGACGATCACCAGGTCGGCTGCGGCGATGCGCTGCTTCACGTCGTCCATCACCGGGTTGCTCAAGTAGACCTCGTCGGCGCGCACGCAGCGAATGCCGTGCTGGGTGACGACCTGGTCGATGACGCGGTGCACGAAGCTCAGTTCGGTGCTGAACGGCATGATGAGAAAGCAGCTCGGCTGCTCGGCGCGCACGCTGATGCGCTCGAAGCGTGCCCGCGTGCGCCAGGTGCGCAGGCCCACCTGGCCCACCGAATAGGCCTCGTCGATGAGCACGAGCTGCTGCACGTCGTTCTCAAAAAAAATGATCTTGCTGCCGTTGAATTCGACCCGCAGCCGGTACGTCTTGCGGGCCTTGACCGCGCTGCGCCGGCCCACCGCTTCGCGCAACTGGTAGTAAGGCCCGGGCATCACCTTGGCGATGAAGAACTTGCTGTCAAAGCCGCTGGTGCCGGCGTAATAAAAGCCATCGGGCCCGTTGTAGCGGAACACCAGGTCGGCTTCGAGCGAAAGCGCTTCGTTGCGGCCCTTGCCGGCTTCCAGCGGCGTGATGTCGGCTTCGATTGCGCCGTTGCGGATGCGCTGCGAAAACAGCAGCATCTGCTCGGGCTGGGTGGCTGAGAGCGCGGGCGACGTGAAGCTGCCGTCGGCGCCCACGTCCCAGTCGTCGCCCAGGGTGCTGAACTTCGGCACCGGGTATGCGGGTGGCGCTGGCGGTACTGTGGCGGTGGCGATTCGGGTCTTGCGTGTGGCCATGGCGTTGCGGTGCGGGTTGATGGCGGGGAGCTGGCGACCTGCTCAGGCCGCCGGCCGTGGCTTGAACCAATGCACCTGCCCGGTGCGGCGCTTGACTTCGTTGTACATGTGCGCCGTGCCGCCGGGCCCGTCGCCGCCCTGGCCGTCCCACAGGCAGATGAAGTGCACCTTGTCCTGCCCGTAGGCCAGGGCGCTGTGCAGCAGCCACAGGTTGCAACGCTCGTAGATGTTGCTGC
>JAYUQE010000290.1:0-3831 GCA_043756905.1 Burkholderiales bacterium
CCCCCAGCCCTGTCGGGCCGCAGGCCCTGCGCGTGCAGGCCGATGGCAGCGGGCGTGTCGGCACCGCCTCGGGCGCGTTCGATTGCGCCAGCGATTGCACACAGAGCTTCAGCGCCGGCTCGCAGTTGGCGCTGACGGCACAACCCGCGGCCAACCAGGTGTTCGTGGGTTGGAGCGGCGACTGTTCCGGCACCGGCTCGTGCGTGCTCACCATGTCGCAGCCGCGCAGCGTGAGCGCGCGCTTCGTGGCCCTGGCCAGTGGCGCGGCTTGCGTGATTGAACGCGGCGGCAACGCGGCACCGGTGGTGGCCGCTGGCCACCCGCGCATCCTGCTCAACCATGCCTCCACTCGCGCCTGCCTGGTGGGCATGCTGGCCAGCAACCATGACGCCGCGCAGCGCTTCAAGGAATGGGTGGACGGCGCGCTGGACCCTCTCAGCGGTCGTGACGCCTACGGCTTCGAGCCCTGGCATGCCGCGCTGCTGTTCCAGACCACCGGCCAGGCGCATTACGCCGCCGCCGCGGTGCAGCGCACCGACGCTTTTGTGGCCGCCGAAGAAGCCCTCGTCGCCCGCGGCGTGGCGCCCGACGCCGCCTACGACAGCTACCTCGAAGTGGGCGGCCTGGTGGGCGGCCTGGCGCTGGTGTACGACTGGTGTTTCGAACACCTCAGCGCCAGCCAACGCCAGCGCTGGCTGGCCTATGCCAACCAGGCGGTGAGCAATGTCTGGAACCCCGACGGCGCCACCTGGGGCGGGCGCAGCATGCCCTGGAGCGGCTGGTCGATCGACAACCCGTCGAACAACTACTACTACTCGTTCCTGCGCGCCACCATGCTGCTGGGCCTGGCCAGCAGTGGTGAAAACGCCCAGGCCGCGGGCTGGTTGAACCGCTTTCGCAACGACAAGATCGGCGCTCAACTGGTGCCTACCTTCAATGCCGACCTGGCCGGCGGCGGTTCGCGTGAAGGCACCGGTTATGGCACTGCGATGAAGGGCCTGTGGCAACTGTATGACTGGTGGGAACGCTCCACCGGCGAGCGCATCGCCACGCTCAGCGGCCACGGCCTGGCGTCGCTGCCGCACTTCCTGCATAACGTGGTGCCCACGCTGGATCGCCTCGCCCCCACCGGCGACCATGCCCGTGACAGCACTGCTGCGCTGTTCGACTACCACCGCGAATACCTGCTCGGGCTGATCAGCCTGTTTCCGCAGGAGCGCGCCGCCGGCGCTGCGGCCGAGCTGCTGGCGCAATCGACCCAGCCGCGCATGACCTTTGGCTTCGAACTCGTGTTCGACTTCATCAACGCCGTGCCACGCTTGCCCGCCACACGGCTCGATGAACTGGCCACCACGTATTGGGGTGCCGGCACGGGCCAGTTGCTGATGCGCAGCGACTGGTCGCGCGACGCCGCCTGGGCCAACGTCATCTGCGGCCCCTACACCGAAAGCCACGCCCACCGCGACCAAGGCAGTTTCGTGCTGTACCGCGGCACCTGGCTGGCCTGGGACGCCAACATCGCCTCACACTCAGGCATTGAACAAGACGAGGAGATGCACAACCTGGTGCGCATTGAATCGAGCGGCGCCACGGTGCGCCAGCAAGTCGACACGCCGGGCTGCAACATGCTGGCCCTGGCCGACCAGGGCCTGTTCACTTACGCGCTGGCCGATGTCACACCGGTGTACGGCGGGCAGCCTGCTGTGGCCAAGGTGGAGCGGGAATTCGTCTTCATCCGCCCGGCCACATTTGTGGTCTTTGACCGCGTGCAATCGGCCAGCGGCACACGGCGCATCTGGACGCTCAACCTGCCCGCGGCGCCGCAATTCACCGGCGACGGCTTCAGCCTGCAACAGGGCAGTTCGCGCCTGGATGCCTATCGCCTGGCACCCAGCGGGCTTAGTGCGCAGTGGGTCAACAGTTCGCTGGGCGGTTCGCGTGTGGAGGTGGCACAGAGTGCGGGCACGCAGACGCAGTTTCTACATGTGCTGGGTACCAACGGCGCGGTGAGTGCCGCTGCCCGCAGCGACCAGGGTGATCAGACCGGCGCCGACATCACCCTGGCCGACGGCAGGCGTGCCGTGGTGCGATTTTCCGATGTCGCACGCGGTGGCACGTTAGAGTTACGCTCTGCCGGCGGCGGGGTGCTGTTTCAAGGCCCCTTGCCCACCACCGTGGTGGCGCCGCCAATCTTCACACGCTGAGCGCGGAGCCCTTGCCATTACATTCCACGACCCCACCGAAAGCATGCCAGGCATGGTGCGCCGCACTCTGTCCCGCGGGCACAAGCTCGAAGCCGTGCTGATGCTGCGTGAGTTTCACGACATCGACTTCAAGGCCGCCAAAGTGGCGGTGGATCGCCACCTGGCCAAGCACCCCGGGCTGGCGCGGCTGTGCGAACCGCTGTACCGCAACCCCACGCATTGGCTGGGCTGGGCCTTGCTGGCCATGGCGGTGGCCGCGCTGATGGCTTACCTGCGCCTGGGCCTGCGGTTTTGATGCGTCCGGGCCGCGGCCCAGTGTGCACCTTCAGTGCGCCGCGCCGTCTTGCAAGCCCGGCAGCGCCGGGCCCGCCGCCGCGCGCACCGCCCAGCACACCCCGGCGATAAGCAGCGCTATGCCAAGCGCCACCGGCCAGGCCGGCCATTGCTGGCGCAACAGGAACGCATAGGCCAGGGCCGACAAGGTCTCGAACACGATGAGCTGGCTGCTCAGGGCCGGTGGCAGGCGCTGGCTGGCCTCGTTCCAGCACAGCGTGCCCAGCCACGAGGCGAGCAGCCCGATGCTCAACATCAACCCCAGGTACAGGCCCGGCGTGGGCCCCAAGGGCATGACAAAGCCCGTGGCGGCGCCAACAGGCCAGGCCCAGAACAGGGCATAACCGGCGGCTGCAACGGGCAAGGTGGCCAGGCCCTGTGCGGTGGCCCACACGCGCGCGCTGCGCCCGGGGTGGGCGCGCAGCCAGCGCGCATTGCGGATGGGGTACCAGGTCCAGCAGGCCACCGCACCCACCGCCAGCAGCGCGCCCAGCGCATGGCGCTGCGGCTCGAAGGCGCCGCCGGCGCGCAGCGCCTGCGCTTCGGCCTGGTTCACCAGCGCCAGGCCGACGCCGATGAGCAGCAGCGAAGGCAGCAGGCGCTGCCACGGCAGTTGCACTTCACCGGCGCCGGCCAGGGCGCGGCTGGCCAGCGCAATCACCACCGGCAAGGTGCCGATGATCAACGTGGGCAGCGGCGCGCCGGCGTGTTGAATGGCGCTGGCCAGGAACAGGTAGTAGACGATGTTGCCCACCAGCGCCAGCTTCAGCGCTTCGAGCCAATCGGCGCGCTGCAATTGCGCCAGGCGCTTGCGATCCCACCAAGCCAGCGGCAGGGCGATCAAGCCAAAGGCCAGGTAGCGGCCGAACGATTGCAGCGCGGCCGGGTACTGCGGCAGCAGCAGCGGCGCCACGAACACCAGGCCCCACATCAGGCCGGCGGCCAGCGCAAACATGACGCCTGTGAACATGGCCGCAGGCTACCAGTGGTACAAGCTCAGCCACCCCCGAAAGCCCGCCATGCCCAAGGATCACCTGCTCGCCCTGGACCAGGGCACCTCCAGTTCGCGTGCCATCGTCTTCCACCGCAGCGGCCACGTCGTGGCCCAGGCGCAGCGCGAATTCACGCAGATTTTTCCGCAGCCCGGCTGGGTCGAGCACGACCCCGAAGAGATCTGGCGCACGCAGCTTGACGTGGCGCGCCAGGCGCTGGCCGAGGCCGGCCTGGGCGCGGCCGACATCGCCGCCCTGGGCATCACCAACCAGCGCGAAACCACCGTGCTGTGGAACCGGCG